>CAXNGR010000057.1:0-10425 GCA_964201265.1 Verrucomicrobiaceae bacterium | reverse complement strand
CCACGCCATGAGCAGCGTCTCCGCCCATCCCCCTTGCCGATCACCTGAACCATGACGACCCTTCTTGCAGCAGGCACCGTGGACCTGATTCAGTCAGGCGGGAATCCGTTGTTCTTCTTCTATGAAGATCTGGCAGATGTCTGCGCACGTTGCAGTGACGTGCTGCAACTGGTCGCCTTTTTGCTCATGTTCACCGGCCTGCTGCTGCAGGTGTACAAAGGCATCATCGGCGGGGATCTCTCCGGCATGTTTCGCCACATTCTCGTGACCGGCATCGTCCTGGCCATCATGCCGTTCTATACCGAGGGGATGCTGACAGCACAGCAGGCGCTGGGGTCGGATTTGCTGACCTCGCTAGAAGTGGACCCGCTTTCTGTGCTCGAAAACTTCGGCACGAGCTTTGCCGATGCCCCCATGGATACGGACAGCGCACCGGACATCATTTTGGGCATTTTTGACCCGCTCGCCTGGGCGCAGTGGGCCATGCAGATCATTGGTTTGTATCTGATGGTCGGCGTTTCCATCGTCATGTATGTGCTGTTCTGGCTGGGCTTTCAGGTGCAGATCATCGCCATCTATCTCGGCAGTGCCGCTGCTCCCATCTTTTTGGGCATGATCGTCTTCGAGCAGACAAAGGACACGGCCATCAAGTACCACATCGGCCTGCTGAGCGTGTGCTTTTGGCCCCTGGGCTGGGGGCTGGGCATGCTGTTTGCAGAAGCGATGCTGACCAGCGGCATTCCGCAGGCGGCCGCAGTAGTGGCCTTCATCCTGGGGCCGATCATGCTGGAACCGACCACTGCCAGTATCGTGACGATTGGAGCCACGATCATCATGTTGCTCATCATCATCGTCTGGCTGTTCGTCACGCTGTTTGCCGCGCCAAAGATCGTCTCCAAAGCCATCACCACCGGCGCGCAGATCGGCATGGGGCTGATCTCCGCAGGTGCCAGCACGGCGGCAGGCGTGGCCTCGGGCGGCATCCAGGCGGCCTCGGGCGCGGCCATGATGGTGGGCGGTGCGGCCTTGAGCGCCACTGGTGCCGGTGCGGCCGTCGGCGCTCCGATGATGGCCGCCGGTGCAGGCAGCATGGGCGGCGGCATCGGCAGTGCTACCAAGGCGGCTACGAGTTCAGGCAGTTAGTTCATCGCGAATTCCATGAAAGGCGTCACCGACATTTTTATCTCCAAGCAAAAGCTGGCCATCTTCTGGTTTCTGGTGGCGCTCGGCTGCATTGTCGGCACGGCTTGGCATTTGTATGGCGTCGCCATTGAGGGCCGCAGTCGCATGCTGTATGTGCCGATCGAGCTGGCGGACGTGTACATCGACAGCGAACTCAGCTCGCAGGAACTGGATGACATGGTGGATTTCCAGACGCGGCTGACGCTGGAGACCTTTTTGAACCGCGGTCCCAAGGGGCCGGTCACGCCGGAGCGCCTGGGCTTCCTGTTCAGTCCGGGCGGCCTCGATCAGGCGGTCGTTGACATCAAGGACAACGGCTACGAGTTCCGC
Organism: Verrucomicrobiaceae bacterium; assembly: GCA_964201265.1. Lineage (GTDB taxonomy): Bacteria > Verrucomicrobiota > Verrucomicrobiia > Verrucomicrobiales > Verrucomicrobiaceae > Prosthecobacter. The sequence goes on along the minus strand of CAXNGR010000057.1, from coordinate 8,913 downwards.
ACCCGGCAGATCCACCAAATGCTGGAGCTGGGGGAAGTGAGCGCCCTGCATTATCCCGATGGAACTGCCACCACACGGGCGGGGGGGCAGTTGATCCGCGTCAGCATTGACCCGGTCGAAAAACAGGCCCTCACCCAGGCATTCACCTTCAACGCCATCCTGGAGTGGGAGCGCAACCGCAACCTGCGTGACAAGAAGCGCTTCCTCTTCGTCTGCAAAGACATCCAGTATACACTCAAGGAAATTTCCAGTTCCGCGAAGCCCTGATCGCCATGTCTGAAGCCCTGTCAAAAGCTCCCATGCCCCCCAAGCCTGCGCGTAAGCTCAGCATGATCGACACGCTCGTGGCGCGTGACCAGACCGCCGTGTTTTGGTTTATTGTGGCCTGCGCGGTGGCGGCCGGCTGCGCCTGGTACATGGTGCTCATGGCAGAGGCACTGAAGGACCGCCCGCCCTTCGTGGTGATGGACACCGCTGGCGCTTATTATGTGGCTCCCGGCATGAATTTTGACACCATGGAACCCATGCACGAAAACCTCGCGCAACTGGCTGTGGAGACTCTGTTTGAGCGCGGCCCCACAGGTCTGGCACGGCTCGACCGGGTGGAAAAACTCTTCAACAAAAAGGGTAGAGGCGAGCTGCAGGAAATCCTGAAAAAAGAAAATGACTACTTCCAACTGCAACAGGTCGAGCAGACGATAGAGTTTTATCCTGACAGCGATCTGCGGGAACTGCCAGCCAGCTTCTTCCCGCCGCTACCAATCAAACGGCCCACGAAAAACCCCGCTGTGTTGATTCGGAAGCCCACGGCTGTCTCCACTTGGGCCGTGGGCTTGGTGACACGGCGCGGTGTTTTCAAAGGCCAGACCCAAACTGAAAGCTACCGCTGCATGGTCATCTTTGCTTGGAAGATGAACCCAGACCCGCGCAGCAACCAGTCTTATCCCGCCGTCGTCGATGGCATCCTGTCGTACAACTTGGAGAAAATCAGCGATTTATGATCACGCCGCGCCAACACGGTCTCCTCGCCGCCCTTTGTCTGCTGCCGTCCATTCTTGCCGCCCAAGTGCAGGAAGGAAAGGAACTGGTCATGCTGGACCCCAAACAGCTCGTCCATGAGATCGCCATTAACTCGACAGTCGCGACCACCATCACGTTTCCAGACAAGATCACGCTGCTGACCGGTTTCGGCCTCGTGCAGGATCCCTCGGCCGCTAAAAACATGGAGCAGAACCGCGTGGCCTTGGTGCATTATGACAATGTGCTGGCGGACACCCTGGTGGTACGTCTCATCAAACCGGGCGAGCCTTGTCACGCGACCGTGCGCACTGCCCAGCACATGCACCTTCTGCGCTTTGTGGCTGCGGACAATGCCAATCTGGCAGTCATCGTCTCTCCGCCGCTGGAGCAAAACACTGCCGTGCAAACGACGGCAGAAAAGGTGGTCCAGAGCCGCATCAACTACAACACGGAGGAACTGTTTGGTGTGCTCAGCAAAGCCAAGAACCGCAAGGCGCTACAACCGATCAATCCAGGCCTTTTCACGGGTTGGCAGGAGCGCAATAACCTGGACATGAGCGTGACCAACGCCGGCCTGACCGCCACCATTTATGAAATCCAACGCCAGCCGGAAAAAGACGCCACCGTCTTTCGCTGTTGGATCAGCAATACTGGCAACACCGCCTATGAGTTTGAGCCCAACAGTGTGAAAATCCGCGTGGGCGAGCGCAGCTACAGCGCTCAGGTCGTGGACTGTGCCGACATCGTGCGTCCCGGCGAGAAAGCTCCCATGGACATCATTCTCCAGGGCGGGCCGGGTGGGGGGCGTGAAGGGTTGTCCATCAATCAAGATTTCCGCATCGAATTGCCTGAACCCGGTCGCAAAAATCTCCTGCTGCCTGAGTTGGTGGGAGACACCGAGGCTGGCTACAACGGCAAATAAAACCCAAGAGACGCCATGATCCAACAACTCCAAAAACCGGGTGTGCAAATGGGCCTTCTCGCCGTGGTGGTGATGATCGCCGCCGGAGCCTTCTATCTCACCAAACGCGCCGCGCCTGACGTTAACGCCCCGCCTGTGGTCGAAAACAAACAGGGTGAGGTCGTCGCACCCGAAACGCTCAAGCTCGAAGATAAGAAAATCACTCTCGGCGAGGACCGGACCGCCAAGATCGGCAGTGACCAGCAGGTGGAGCGCTTTGTCGTCCCCACTCAAAAGCCACCGCCGCCAACGCTCATCAGCACTGGCGGCGGCAAAAAGCAGGAGCAAGGCCCTCCGCCTTATCCCAAGCTGGTGCATGTCAGCAATCCGTCCCCCAGCAAACCTTTTGAGCCATCCGCACCGACGTTTTTTGCCCCGCGTGGCATGCTGATCAAAGCGGCGCTTGTCATCACGGTGGATTCTTCCTCGCTGGAGACGCCGGTGCTCGCGTTGATCACGGAGGATGTCTATTGGAACCGCCGTCTGATCATTCCCGCCGGCACCCAGGTGCTGGCACAGGCCGCGCAAGGCCGCACGCGGGACCGGATCGAGGTGAAGGGTAACTACACCTTCATCTGGGCGGATGGGCGTGAGTACAACATCAGTTGCATCGCCCTGGACCATGAGCGCCTCTCAGACGGCAGTTACGCGCTCACCGACGGCTCGGCAGGCATCCGCGGCCAGATCGTCAAAAACGACCAGTATGCCGAGTTGAAAATCCTCGTGGCCGAGGCGCTCGAAGGCATGATGAACAACAACCAGCAGCAGTTTCAGAGCATCTACGGACTGGTCCCGCAAAACACCAGCCGCAACGCCGCCCTGGGAGGTGGTTCACAGGCCGCCTCCGCCTATTCAGGTCTCTTGACCAAGCGGCTGGAACAGGATCTCGACTTTGTGCGCGTTCCGGCCGGCACCCAGTTCTACATTTTCACGAAGGACGTCTTCGAGCCAGATCTGGCCAGCGTCGCCGGCCTGCGCCAGGGCGGCAAGGCGGCCACGAGCTGGCAGCTTGCCGAAGAAACCTACGCCCGCGCCCAGATCCAGGCCGCCGAAGCTACGGAGCAAGGCGCGAAGGTCGCCGAAGCCACCCGCAAGGCCGAAGAACAGAAACGCACCGCCGAACGCGCCGCCCGTGTCAGCAGCCTGGTCAATCCAGGCGCTGGCAGCACCTCTTCCGCCACACCCGCCTCCAGCACCACGCCATGAACCACCTCACACGACTCACCCTCGCCACCGCCGGTGTCCTGCTCGCCTCCTGTGCTTCGAAGGAACCCGCGTTGTCCGATGATCCGCTGATCGCTCCGCAGCCTGAGCAGGAGTTGGCCTACATCCCCACTTACTCGAAGACTGTCGTCTCCGGCTGGCCGAAGGGCCGCGCTTTGGACCCTTATGATCGGTCCCGCGTTCGGTTGGGTGAGGAAGTGCATGCCTACCACGTCGGCCGCCTGCCCAGCAAGGACCGGCGGGAAATGCACGAAGCGCACACCGTTTACAGGGTGGAGCAAGGCCCCCGCTGGGACACGCGCCTACCCGCCACTCCCATGGACTCGCGTGGCGTTGTTCTCGGCATCATCGAGCCTTCGCGCAATGCCGTGCCCGACAGTGTGCTCATTGAGCAGGAGCGCCAGAGCCTCTCCTCCAAGGCACGGTCCCTGGAGAGCGCCATGACCCGGCTCACCGCGCTGCAGCGCGATTTGGAGAAGAAGCGGCTCGAATTCGACAACACCGCCAAGGAAGCCAAGGATATTCAGGATTACCTCGCCAAAACCATCCAGGAACGAGACGAGGCCAAGGTGGCACTGGAGCAGTTGAAAGCGCGCAACGAGGAGCTGGAGGAGAACGCGCGCCTCAGCGCCCGTTCTTCGTCGCAGGGTTTTGGCACCAAGAAAAAATAGCCCTGCTTCCCACGCACCCCAGCATGGCCGACCTCAATCACATTCGGGAACTCCCGCCTTTCCTCGCAGCGCGCATCATCGGTCAGGATCATGTGATCCCGCGTGTCGTTCCCATCATTCAAAATGGTGAGCTGGGCCTCAGCGACCCCGCCCGCCCCAAAGGCACCTTTCTCTTCCTCGGCCCTACTGGTGTCGGCAAGACCGAGATCACACTCCTGCTTTGCGAGTACATTTTCAAAGACGTGGCGAAGCACTGCATCCGCCTGGACATGTCCGAGTATCAAAACCAGGAGTCGCTGCAGCTCTTGCTCGGCCAGAACGAAAACAGCCGGGGCAACATGGGACGCTTTTATGACCGTGCGGAAGGCCGTGGCATCATACTGTTTGATGAAATCGAAAAAGCCCATCCCCGCGTGCTCGACATCTTCCTCCAGGTGCTCGATGCCGGCCGCATCACCGTCGCCAACGGAGAAACACTGAACCTCTGCAATTTCTACATCGTCGCGACCTCCAACATCGGCGCGGATGCCCTCATGGAGCTCAAGAACAGCTCCATGTCCACCATCGAGCGGTTCATCGAGGATCTCGCAGCCGCCGAGCTCCGCCCAGAAGTGCTCGCCCGCTTCAACGTCCGCTGCGTCTTCCAAAAGCTTGGCTACTTCGCCCAGAAGCAGATCGCCAGCATCATGCTGAACAAGGAGATCAAACTGCTCAAAGCCAAGGGCTACAGTCTGCAAATCGGTGAAGGCGTACTCGATCTGCTCGTCGCTCAGGGCGTCGAGCCGCGTCTTGGCGTGCGCCGCATGCGTGCCACGGCCGAAACCCAGTGCCGCCATGCCGTGCGCGAGGCGCTTATGGCCGGCAAGCCCACTTCGGGAACCCTCGTCGCTGAAAATGGTCACTTGGTCATCCATTCGTGATTTTTACCGCCGCTGGAAGCCGGAGATCGATCTCTACGGCGTCGGCTTCGTGCTGCTTAGCAGCGCTTTGGTCACCAAACGTTATGCGGCTGGCTGCATCGTCCTCGCCGTGGTCCTCATCCTCGACGCCATGCGCCGCTGGGGGGAGCCATGGCGGCAGTTGGGGCAAAAAGAGATCGAACGCCGCCGTCTCGCCAGTCAGGAGCGCTGGCAGGAGACCCTGGCCGATCTTAAGGCCCGCTTTTCCAAACAACCGCCGCCCCTGTCTTCCACGACCCGTGTCATCCCCGCGCCTCCGCGTGAGGATGATCTGCCCGAAAGTCCGCCTCCCATCGTGGAAGCCGTGAAACCTCCCGCCCCCATCATTCCGCCCGTCACACATGACACCTGAAGGGCTAAATTCACTTCAGAGCCGCCTTATGCAGACATGCCACCCCTCCTTCGCCGCCCGGCTCCTCCTGGGCTTCTGCGCCGTGCTCCTGCTGGCAGCCTGCGCCCCCCTCCCGGTCTATCTTTCGGAAACAGATGAAATCCCTGTGGGCAGCCGCGTTGATTTTTGGGTGGACCACGACGAGCACGGCTGGGTCGAATCGAACATCCACATCGCATATCTTCCGCGGGGCATGACCGGTGAAGAAGCCAGGCGTTGGGCGGAAAGCGTGGGCCAGCGTGACGCCGGTCTGCGCTGGACGCGCTACTACCTGCTGGTCACGCTCCCCAAGCCCTCGCGGCAGCAATACCGCACTCCAGTTTTCACCCGCGGTCCCATTGCTCCTCATTTTGCGAAGTGACCTGCCCGTGCATCACAACCATCCCAATCCACTGACCCACCATGGCTGACAATCCCATCGAAACCGCCGCCGCCGAACTCAAAAAATGGCTGGAGCAGCTCCATGCGGTGTTCAAGGCCTTGAAGGAGCAGGAGGCCAAACTCGCTGCCGAACAGAAAGCCATCGGCGAGAAAGCGCTGGCAGCTAACAAAGAGATGATGGCCGCCGAGGCCAACAAGGCCAAGCATGAGGCTCTCATGAAGGAGCTGAAGGGGTTGCGCGAGAAGGTGAACGAACTGCCTGAGTGTGATGCTAAGAAGGCATTGTCAAAGGATGCGGGAGGTCTCGCGTCAGAAGTCAACAAGTCCCTCGGCAAGAACGACGCTTCGTTGGACAAGATCAACCCTGATCTCAAAGCAGACGCGCCCAAACTGGGAGCGCAGCGCCGTCGCGTGGGCGATGATCTCAAGGAAGATGGTTTCTCCAAAGACGCCAAAGGCTGGAAGAAAGGCGAAATTCATGTCAAAGGTGCCAGCCAGAAAGTGTCGGCCCCGGCTGCCAACCTCAAGCTGCCCGGCAAGTGATGACTCCCTCCAAGCCATACGATCCGCTGCGCGACCTCGACCAAGACGGCGACGTGGATCTGGCTGACAACGCCACCAACGATCTCGATCGCGATGGCCGCATCGATGGCGAAGACCGCGAAATTCACGATCTGGACAATGACACCGACATTGATGCCGCTGATCGTGAGTTGAAGCTCAAGCAGGAACAAGCGCAAAGCGTTGGCGCAGCCCTCGGTCTCAGCAAAACCGACGCCAAATGGCAGAAGTCCCAATCCCAGCAGGTTTCCGGTCCTAAACTGAGCTGATGCTCCCATTTCAGCCGTTTACCAAGTCCACAAGCCTGCCATTCATCAGCCGGAGGCATGCAGATGGTCAAAGGCATGAAAATTTGACGCGCCAGGGCATCAAATCACCGTTGCGCTCCACGGTCCCTATTCCTCCGGCTTTTACCGCCCTGTCTCGATCATCCGGGCGAACTCGGCGAAGAAGTACTTCGCGTCATGCGGGCCGGGGGCGGCCTCGGGATGGTATTGCACACTGAGCACGGGAGCCTCGCGGTGGCGCATGCCTTCGACGGTGCCGTCGTTGAGGTTGATGTGCGTGACTTCGACGTTGCTGGGCAGCGAGGAGGGGTCGATGGCGAAGCCGTGGTTCTGGCTAGTGATGGACACCCGGCCATTGCGCAGGTCTTTGACGGGCTGGTTGCCGCCGCGATGACCGAACTTGAGCTTGAAGGTCTTGCCGCCGTAGGCGTGGCCGAGGATCTGATGGCCGAGGCAGATGGCGAAGATGGGCTTCACGCCGATGAGCTGCTTCACCTCTTTGTGGATGTAATCGAGCGCGGCGGGATCGCCGGGGCCGTTGGAGAGGAAGACGCCGTCGGGGTTTTTGGCCAGCACGTCCTTGGCGCTGGTGGTGGCGGGGACGACATCGACGCGGAAGCCGTTCTGCCGGAGGCGGCGCAGGATGTTGCGCTTGATGCCGAAATCGTAGGCCACGATGTGGTGCTTGGCGGTGGGGAGCGGATGATACACCTCGCCATCAGGCCCTGCTTCACGGTTCTGTGAGGGGCTAGGGATGTCCCAGTCGCGGCTGTCCTGGTCATCGGGGTCCCAGAGGTAAGGCTTCGGCGTGGTGACTTCCTTGACGTAGTCGCTGCCTTCCATGGTGGGGCTGTTCGCGGCGATTTTCACGGCTTCTTCAGCGGTGATGGCCTCGGAGGTGATCACGGCGCGCATGGCACCCCGGGTGCGCAGGTGGGTGGTCAGGGCGCGGGTGTCGATGCCCTGGATGCCGGGGATGTTCCACTCCTTCAAATAAGCGTCGAGCGTCTGCGTGCTGCGCCAGTTGCTGGGCACTTCGCACAGCTCCTCGATGACGAAGCCGCGCACATGCGGCTGGCTGCTTTCGGTGTCGAGCGGGTTCACGCCGTAGTTCCCGATCATGGGATACGTCATGGTGACGATCTGGCCGCGGTAGGAGGGATCGGTGAGCACCTCCTGATAACCGGTCATGGAGGTGTTAAAGCAGATTTCGCCGGTGTGGCTGGCATCGGCGCCGAACGCCGTACCTTCAAACACGCGGCCGTCTTCGAGGGCGAGGAGGGCTTTCTTCATCAAGGTGCGACGCTGGTCATAGCCAGAAGGGCGGGGGGCGCAAGGCGGAAGGCGGATGGAGGAATGGAGAACTGAAAATGGGTCAGAATGGTGGAATGGACTGAGGACTTCCGTCAACGCATCGGCTGGTGCCATTTTCAGTTCCTTCATTCCTCCATTCTCAGTTCTTCCATGCTCGGACTACTCGCCCACGCGCAGGATGTCGCAGGTGATGAAAATGGCCTGGAGGATGTCTTCCTGCTCGAACTCGGGTTTGCCGATCGGTTTGTGGAGGGACAAAAGGCGGGCGGTGCCGTCGGGCATCGTGATGGCAGTGTTGACCTTGGCGCTGTGGTAATCGGTGAGCGGGAATTCGAGTTTGCGGCCCTGGGTGTCGATGACGTGCTCGCGATGCTCGAAGGGCGCGGCGGTGTGGAATTCGGGGGCGAGGGTGAGATCGACGGTGACACCGTCCGCGAGGACAAGTGGTTCGAGTTCGAGGACGAGGCCGACCTTGCGCATTTCCTGGGTGAAGAATGGCTCGCCTTTCTCATTCACGCTCACTTCCGTGATGGCTTGGTGCTGCGTGACTTGCTCGGCGGTGGCGCGGGTGCCGGACTTCGTCTCGATGCGGGCGGTGTTGAGATGTTGCACGGTGCCTGCCTTCGCGGCGGCGAGCAATTCATCGAGTTCTGCCCGATGATCGCTCTTGCTGGCCGCCTGGGCGGTGATTCGGCGCAGCAGCGGACCAGGGCCTTGGAGAACGTGACTGGTGAAGGTGCTGAGTTTGGGGCCAAAGCTGGTGAGCGTTTTCACATAAGCTTCCACCAAGGCCAGGTTTTCGTTCGTGTTTTTGACAAACAAGATGGATGTCGCGAAGGTGAATGTGGCGATGGCTCCTTCGGGAAATGGAACCCCTTGAGCTTCGAGAATCATTTTGGCCGTGTGCCGGGATGCAACGTCCTCACGTTTCTCTTTTGCTGTGAGCTTACTTGAGTCTCCTGTGGCGAGAAAATCTGGCGGCATGTGAAACTGCCTCGTGTTCCAAGCTTTGGGATCGACAAAAGGTTTGGGCTTGAGGCTTTGGTCAGAGGATGGTTTGCGCTGCTTTGCCACTTGAGAAACCAAATCGCATTTTATGAAAGTGCCCCATAGCACGTCGCTCTCACGATGCTCGTTTGGTTTG
>CAXNGR010000056.1:0-10469 GCA_964201265.1 Verrucomicrobiaceae bacterium | reverse complement strand
CAGAGGATGGCGAAGGTGTCGAATGACATGACTTTGACCATCGCAAAGCCGAGCGAGGGGGCGACGAGGCCGCGCATGCCGGTGAGGAAGGTGTGGACGCTCATGTACTCGGCCACGGCGTGCTTGGGGGCGAGTTTGGTGACCCACAGCGCCATGCCAAAGGTCCACCAGCCGATCCCATGGCCGAGGTAAAAGCACAGGATGCCGGCAGCGAAGAACAGATTCAGCACCGCACGCACGGTGAAGAGATGAAAGCGGTCGTACACCAGACCCCATGGGTAGGAGAAAAGCAGACGAGCGAGCACCGGGACGACGCCGGTGATCCAGGCGACCTCGAAAGCGGGTAAATTAATGCCGTGAAGCGGATTGGCGAGGTATTCGACGAAGAGGCAGGCGGCGGCGAGGTTGCCGATGCCCATGATCATCCAGGAAATGAGCAGCATGCGGAAGTCATGATCCTCACGCACCCAGCGCCAGGCACTGCCTAGGTTGGTGCTGGAGTTCTCGGGAGCCTCCCAGGGCGTGGCGGGCAGGCCGTAAGTCCAGAAACCTGAGATGAAGCCGCTGGCAGCAAAGGCCCAGAGCAGCCAGACATAATGCCCCATGTCCCAACCAAGCAGTTTGCCGCCCGCAAAGCCAAAGCACATGGCGGCAGCGGCACGGGTGACACCGGTGACGGCGTAGAGCTTGCCACGCGCGGCGGCGGGGTAGTTGATGCGGTAGATTTGCGTCAGCAGCGGTATCTGCATCGCTAGGCAGAAAAGCCCGAGGCTCAAACCACCGATGTAGAGCCGAGAATCGTGCGGAAAAGCGGCTGAAACAGCCATGCAAGCTCCGCCAAGGATCTGCACCTTCGCAGCGGTGCGCGGCAGGGTGCTTTTGGCCCTCAGGAGCAGAGGTACGACGAATAAACTCGCCACCATGCCGCCGCTGGTGGCACTGAGGAAGAGAGACTTTGCCGCATCGCCCATGTGAAACACCCGGACGGCGATGAGCATGCCAAAAGTGGCCGTCAGCGTGTCGATGACACCCGAGGGCAATGAGCGCCAAAGCTCATTGCGCAGGGTGCGGGAGGTCGCGTCAGTCACGCGGGCTTCATCGCATGCGTGGGGCGCAGAGTCCAGCAGGGAGCCGGTGAGTCAGCCCACCGGCTTTGCAAAAGCGGACTCAGGCGGCTTTCTTCGACTTCTTGGCCGCAGGAGCCTTGGCGGGGGCGGCTTTGGGAGCGGCGGGTTTCTTGACCAGCTTCGGAGCGGGCATCGGGACGATGGTCAGCCACTCTTGGTAGTGCAGCCAGGTCTCGCTGCCTTCATCACGCAGGTAGTCGGAATCAGTGAGCAATCCGCGCTTCTGAAAGTCGAGAATTTCCTTTTTGGCGAAGGGACCGAATTCGACGAAGGAGCGGCTGAGGTAAACGAGGTCTTTCATGGGTCTGTTTTCTTGGGGTTTAGGAGGATTGAGGTTTCGGGGATTGGAACTTGGGCAGCGCGTTAATTGTGGAACAAGCAGCAATCCTGCCACAGTTCCACGGAACTTTGGCAAAGGATGTGTCACTTGCCGGTCATGCCCCGAATCTCAAAAAAGCTGGGGCGGTGCTTGCGGCACCCGTCACGGCCCTCTAGTTTATATGACAAGTAATGATTATTTGCCTCGAATCGTCCCTCCTCGGTGGGTACCTCTCCAACGAAGTGCCAGGTTTGGTCACCGGAGTGCTGCATCTGGCTGCTCAGACGCAGCCGGTGCGTGTTGAGCTGGTGGGCAATTTTCTGCGCGACATCGCTGGCTGCCGGGTGGACTTCCACAATCCGCTGCCTGAACTGAATGAAAAACAGGCCGGTGCCATTTCCGCGATCCAGCACGGCTACAGCGGACTCATGACGGCGTCCTACCGTGTGGCGAAACTGCCAAGGCGCCGTTCCTTGGGTGAAGCATCCAGCTCACTGCCGACGCCACCTGGGCTGAAAAATCTGCTGTTCTTTGAATGGTTCAACCAGGACCAACAGCGGGTGCTCATCCAGTCATGGCACCTGCACCTGCGGGTCTCAGCCCCACGCTGGCAGCTCACAAAGGACGAGGAGGCCGCCCTGCTGCGCCAGAACCGCGCCCGGCGGAAGCATTTTCTCCTGGGCAAAAGCCCCAACTCCCGCTCTGCCGATGCGCTGCACAGCCCCGGCTATGACGATCCGTTCCAGCCGACCAAACCGGGTTGCGATCCCTTCGGCCCGGCGAAAAGCGAGCCATCAGAACATCGACCGCCTCAGAAAAAAAGCGCCCGGACGCAGAATCCCACAGAAAAAGACCCCGTGACACGCTCGGCGGCACTGGCCAAGGAACTGAGGCGTTTCCAGGGACTTTTGGTGTTCAGCGAGGAGGTGCGTACGCGCCCGGCAGTCCTGCGGCTGCTTTCCACCGTCTCAGACTTGGCAGCGCACCTCGTGCATGTGCTGCGGCAGTTTGCGGAGGCGGAAAAGGAGCACTGGAATTTTCTCGTGGTGGACCTGGAGCAGAGCCTGCCGCTGTTCGCCGCCGCTCTGAACGCCACGGACAAGCTGGTGCAGCAGAATCCCGGCGGAGCGGACATGCAATGGCTCGCTGGCGTGCAGGCCAGCCTGCTGAACGTCGAGCTCCGCATGCGTGAGCTGCTGGGTCTGCTTCGCTGAGGCGGAAGCGGGGTTGATCCGCGCGAGGCTTGCGTCTAGCATGGCCGTCATGCGTTTATCCCACTTTGCCCTGGCCCTTACGATCATTCTGCTCGCCATCACTGGCTACTTGGCCTGGGAGGCCCAGGAAGAGGCCAAAGGCGCACGCAGGGAGCTGGAACTCGTGCGCAGACAACAAGCCGCCCAGGAGTCCTCCAGACCTCAGCCCCCCTCGATCGTCGCCGCCATTCCACCCGTTCTTGAAGGCGTGCCCGCCAACGCACTCCCGCCAATGTCCGGCAGCGGCCTGATGCCGGGCTCCCCTTCCCCTGCCGCCGCACCCGCGCCTTTGACCGCCTTGCAAAAGCAGCTCATCGGCATGCCTGCAGTGGCCAAGATCTTGGAGATTCACAACGAGCAAGGCTTCGCCGTCATCAATGCCGGCAAAGACAAGCATCTCGAAAAAGGCATGAAGTTTGATGTGCGTCGCGGCGACGGACTCGTCGGTCGCGTGATCGTGGGAGAGTCCATCGACGCTGCCGAATCCGTGGTGGACGTGGACAACACCGCCGCACTGCCAGGTGTCAGGATCGAGGCCGGAGACGAGCTGATCCTGCCGGTGCGCAAATAACACGCTAGGCACCGAACCTCATGTCCCGCGAACGACTCGACCTGGCGCTGGTCAAGCATGGCCTTGCGCCCTCGCGGGAGCAGGCAAAGCGTCTCATCATGGCCGGGGAGGTCAGCGTGATGGGCAGGCGCGTGACCCAGCCAGGCACTTGGGTGAAGGAGCACGAGCAGATCGTCGTGCGCCAGCCAGCGAAATTCGTCAGCCGCGGCGGTTTGAAGATGGAGGGAGCGCTGAATCACTTCGGCATCGACGTGAGCGGCCTGACCGTGCTGGATGCCGGCTCGTCCACCGGCGGATTCACTGACTGCTTGCTGCAACGCGGGGCCGTGAAGGTGTTCGCCTACGATGTGGGCACGAACCAGCTCGCCTGGAAGCTGCGCAGCGATCCACGCGTGATCTCACGTGAGCAGTTCAACCTCCGGCACATGCAGCGGGAGGACTTGGGCCAGGACGTGGATTTCCTGGTGGCAGACCTTTCCTTCATTTCCCTCACGCTGGTGCTGCCAGCCGTCCTTCAAGTGCTGCGTCCCGGCGGGAACGCGGTGGTGCTCATCAAACCGCAGTTCGAGCTTTCCCGCGAGGAAGTGGGTGCCGGGGGCATCGTCCGTGAGCCGGAGCTGCACGCCAAAGCCTGCGCCCGGATTGAAAATTTTGTGCGTTCACAGCCACATCTCATCTGGCAGGGGCTGGTTGAGTCCTCGCTTCAGGGCACCGATGGCAATCGGGAGTTTCTGGCTTGGTTCAGCGTCGTGGAGTGACCGAACCCACCCCGGGAATCGAGCGACAGCCGCAGGCAAACCCTTGTTTTTGACCAAAAACGCATCGCTGGAGACTCGCCTTCTCAATTTTGATTGTCATTAAAGAGGCTTTTATATAAAAATGATACTTTCTGGTTGCGGTCATGCGATAATTATCATAATTAGAAGGCATCAACACAAAAGAGCCATGAAAACACACGCTTACACCTCCCCACTCTCGATCTCTCGGCGCGGGTTCAGCCTTTTTGAAGTTCTGATGTTCATCGCCATCCTCGGGGTCATGGTTTCGCTCGCGGTGCCGATGCTGTTCCAGCATGATTCCATTTATGCAGCGCGTGACCGTCGCAACGCCCAGGAGCTGGCAGCCACCTGCATGATGGCTCAGGCCGCCGGTCTGGACTTTGTACAGGAAGAAAGCGTGATGGAAACCCTGCGCGCCCTCGTCCGTGGCGGCATGCCTGCACAGGGTGCCCTGAAAGGCCGCGTCTTTGTTGTGCCAGGCCTCAGCGAGGAGGACCTCCAGGGCGCGGCCAAATACCTTGAGCTTCAGAATGGCGAGTTGCGCTACACGCAAGGCGAAACCGCGCACATGCCTGGCGAGCAGCGCATGTGATCACTGGCCGCAACAGGTGATCCGCACAAGCGACCGGATTTTGTCTTGCCTGCCGCCACAGTTTCTTCCAGCATGAAGGCTCATGAACATCGCTTTCCTCAAAAAGAACTGGTATCTGCTGACTCCTGCCGCCCTCGTGCTTGTGCCCGCTCTGATGATCGCCTTCTGCATGGTGAACTACGGCTACGAGTTCCCTGAAGCCATGAAGGCGGTGCGCCATTTTGGCGTCACCAGCACACGATACGGCCAGGGCTTCTCCGAACGGAAATTCAAGATGGTTCGTCCCGGCATGGACGGAAACGCGGTTTTCAACACGCTCAAAGTTCCCATGGAACGCAACGTGCCTGAGGACACCGAATGGCGCTACAGCCTGCCTTCCAGCGGCACCGAATACTACCATGAGCGCACCATCATCATGGCACCGGACAAAAACGGCGTCCCTCGTGTGAAGCAGCGAATCAGCCGTTTTCACACGCCGGATTGATTCAGCCGCGAACTGCGCGAGAGTGCCGCCCATTAACCGCATGAGTCATTTAGCCACGCATTTGCTGAAAAGCTGCCCCGTTGTCCTCCTCGCCTTGGCGCTGGCCTCCTGCCAGACCTCGTCACACATCCGGGGGCTGCCAAAAAACCTGCCGGTCATCAATCTGCACGGCTCCACCAGCACGCCTGCTCACGCCATGGCGCACAGCGACTATCCCTTCGAGCCGGATGGCGACTACAGCACCGCCTGGGCCGCTGAAGGCGGTCAGTCAGCAGGCACCGACTACTCCTCCTGGCGCACCTCTCACGGCGGCTCTTCCTCTCGCGGCAGCAGCTCCTCCAAAAAGAAAACCTCTAGCTCCAAATCCAAGTCCAAATCCTCTGGGAAAACCGGCAGCTACGCCATCAAAAGCGGCGACACGCTCTCCACCATCGCCCGCAAGAACGGCACCACCGTGGCCAAGATCAAGGCGGCCAACGGTTTGTCTGGCGACATGATCCGCGCGGGTAAAACGCTCAAAATTCCCAAGTAAACCGTGAGTCCGGGCCTTCCACGCATCGCTGCGGCATTCCTGGCGCTGATGCTGGGTGCCTGGACGACCACTGCGGCAGCCCAGACACTGCGTTTTTACACCGTCGTCCTTGATGCAGGGCATGGCGGTAAGGACGGAGGTTCCGTTTGGAACGGACTGATCGAAAAAAAACTCTGCCTGGATGTCGCCAAGCGTGTCGAGGCCGGTTTGAAGGCTCGCGGCCTCAAAACCGTCATGACCCGCCGCACGGACACGTTTGTGGAACTCTCCCAAAGGGCACGGCTCGCCAACCGCGTCCCTTCTTCCATCTTCGTGAGCATTCACTTCAACGGCAGCCGCAAAACCATCATCTCCGGCGGCGAGGTGTATTACCGCAGTTCCCGAGGCCGGACGCTTGCCTCCGCCATCAGCCGCAGCATCAAGTCTCGTGTCACAGGCGGCACTCGTGGCATCTTTCACGGCGACTACAAGGTGCTGCGAGAGACCAGCATGCCAGCCGTGCTCGTCGAGTGTGGCTACATCAGCAACAAGCGCGAGGCAGCCCGCTGTGCCACGCCCGCGCATCGCCAGAAGCTCGCTGATGCCATTGTGAGCGGCATCCTCGCCGTCCGGGCTAGGTAAGGGTGGAATCGGCTTTCATTTCTTTTGAAACTTCGCCTCCCAGAGCCATTGGCACGGCAGTTGACGAATGAATCCGCCTGAGTGAAGGAATCGTATTCCATTCGTCTGCATGCCCTCACCCGTCGTCAACGCCAGCAACCCCGTCTTCCCCTTTCACTTGGTGCGGACAGATTTGGAGCACGTGGAGCGCGCCATCCTGGAACAAGCACGCGCTTTTGATCCGGGAGTCGAAGGCTACGTCAGCTACGTTTGCACCACCTCCGGCAAACGCATCCGCCCCGCGCTCGCCGTCCTCGCCGGGGGCGCCACCGGTGGCACGCATGAGGGCCACACGCGGCTCTCCGTCATCTTAGAGCTCGTCCACATCGCCTCCCTCGTGCATGACGACATCATGGACGGTGCTGACATCCGCCGCGCCCAGCCCACCGCCGTCGCCAAATGGGGCAGCAGCCTCAGCGTGCTGCTGGGAGACAGCCTCTTCGCTTATGCGCTGGAGCTCGCCACTGAATTTGACGACACCCACGTCTGCCGCACCATCGCCAAATCCTCGAGGGATGTCTGCACCGGCGAAATCCTGCAAACCCAGCGCCGGTTCGACTTCAATCTCTCCGTCGCCGATTATTTGAAGATGATCGAGATGAAGACCGCCGCGCTCTTCGCCGCTGCCGCCGAACTCGGCGCACGCCTCAATCAGCAGCCGGAGGCCATCCAGACCGCCCTGCGCGACTACGGCCTGAAACTCGGCACCGCCTACCAGATCTACGACGACTGCCTCGACATCGTGGGCGACGAAAAAACCGTCGGCAAAACCCTCCGCACCGATCTCGCCCGTGGCAAGCTCACGCTGCCCATCCTTTACCTCCTGGAGGGTGCCACCGAGGCGCAGAAGCAAAAACTCAGCCGCATGCTCCTCAAAGGCGAGCCGATGGATACCACCATTCTCGCCAGCATCGCCGACTACGAAGGCGCCGTCGAACGTGCCGTCAAGTTCGCCCAGGATCTCCTCGCCTCCGCCCGTGAGGATTTGATCGGCCTCGCCGCCACGCCTCACAAAAAGGCACTGAATGACATCGTCGGCTACCTCCACAGCCTTCTCGATCAGTGCCGGGCCATTCATTAAATCGCACTCGTTCTCCTACTCCTACTCGACCTCGATTCTACTGCTCCACCTTCACCCGCGAGCAAAGAACCCACCGGCAGAGCCGCCACGCGAAACTCGTCTCTCTCACACGCCTATGACACACGCTCGAATCGAGGACGAGAACGAGTTCGAGTAGGAGGACGAATGTATCATGTCCCGCATCCACGACATCCCAGAAAACGACCGCCCGCGTGAGCGTCTGCTCCGCCTCGGCCCCCAGGCGCTCTCGGATGCCGAACTCCTCGCCCTCTTCATCAACACCGGCACCAAGGGAGAAAACGCGCTGCAAATCGGCCAGCGTATCTTGCGGGATCACAAATCCCTCCGCGAACTCTCCCGCCTTGAACCAGCCATCTTGAGCAAGATCAAGGCCCTCGGCCCCGCCAAGACCGCCAAACTCGCCGCTGCCTTCGAACTCGGCCGCCGCGCCGCCCAGGAACCTTCGCACACTGAGGTCATCCTCGACCGTCCTGAGCGCATCTACACCTACATCGGCCCGGAGATGCAGGCTCTCGGCTACGAATCCGTTCGCATCATTTTGCTAAACACGCGCCTTGCCGTGGCTCGCACGGAAGAAGTCTTTCGCGGCAGCTTGAACGAATGCACCGCCGCCCCGCGCGACCTGCTGCGGAAGGCGCTCATTCACAACGCCCACGCCTTCGTCCTCATCCACAACCACCCCAGCGGCGATCCTACCCCCAGCGACGCCGACCGGCGCATCACCCGCCGTCTCCGTGAAGCCGCCGACGCCACCGGTCTCCTCCTGCAAGACCACGTCATCATCGGCACGCCGTCCGAATCACGTCCCCTGCCCTACTTCAGCTTCAAAGAGCACGGCATGTTGTGAAACAGCAGCGGCTTGAGCATCCACACCCGCCCCCTGAGCGTGGACGAGTTGGATTCATTCGCCTTCTCCGGCGAAGTGCGGTGGACGCTCCCAGGGGTGATCCTGCTGCGTAAGACCTGCGGCATGGCTTCGCTTGGAGCATGCCGCTTCGCGGCAAGGCATTGTTCGACAACCGTGACCTTTGAAGTCGGGCTAGGCACTCAAGACCTCATCCACACTCATCGATGCCCGATTCAAAGCTAACTTGAGGGTTATGGCCGTGATGGGTTACGTGTTGAAATAGATCAGATTCCCGTCTGGATCGACTGCTTTCGCTCCAGAGCTACCATCTTCTTCAGTTTCGGGGCCCTGTTTGAGTTCGAAACCTGCTTCATGTAGCTTTACCGCAATCGCTTCTATATCGCCTCCGAAAAAGGTCAGTGAATTCGCATCAACGTGACCTTCATATAATCCAATTCGGAGGTCTGGTTGTGCTACAACAACCCACTTTTCCTCTTCGGCTCCTTCGACACGCTTGAATCCAAGTGCCTCGTAAAACGCTAAAGACGCTTTGATGTCAGAGACGGCTAAACTGATTTCCGGTTTTCCTAGATTCATGATTTTCTGGCCATAACGCTTCGGATCAGGCGACGGCGAGCGGGCAGCGTCGATGACACGACAGATAGCCTTCGAGCCGTTGCCTGCATCAGTTCGGCTTGGGTTGTGGGTGATGTGTTCATTCTTCGAGTTCTTGTGAGAATGGATCATCGGGAAGTGAGGTGTCAAACGTCACTATCTCAAGCCCATCAAGAAGAGAGTCGGCTGACTGTCCAACCACTGGTGTGAACTCTCTGGACATGCGATGGATGTGGTAGCCCGCAAAAGGATCAAGTTGCGGCTCTCCCTCCAGTTCGAAACCAAATCTCCTGTAGAATGAGTTGGAGTGCTCAGTCGCCAAGACGCCGATACCCTGAACAGAGTCGTCTGCGAGAGCGGCAAAGCGAGTCAGTGTCAGAAGGGTTCCCAACCCGCGCCCCTGGAATCTCGGGGAAACCAAGTCTGTGTGGAGATAAATAAAATCATCGCTCGGAATGGACATGCCAGCGAAACCCACAATCTCCTGGTCCACGATAGCGACCCACATGAAACTGCTCAATTCCATGAAGCTCTTGTCCCAGGCGCGGAGGTCACGGCCTAGTCGATCAATGCCAATCTCTCTGATGACTCTGTATGCGGACTCAAAGTCTCCATCTCGATAGTTCCGAATCGTGGTCGGAGGCAACCTCGTCAGGGGTGATATGTCGATAGGCTCCACGGCTCAGGAATAAGAAGGCGATGGCGCTCAGTTACTTGGCCAACGTTTTGGATCAGCGACCCGGCACTACTGATCCTCGATCATCAATGAGAGCGTCATCGCCGGGTTCGCTGCATGTGGCTTGTTAAGCCGTCTCATGGTTCCCCGTGTTGGTTTTCTTCATCCAAGGCAATGCCTCAGACATGGGAACTTGCAGCCCAGGCGCTGGGGCTCCAAAGCGGTCACGAATGAGGCGCAAGAAGTCCTCCACCTCACATGCTGCAATATGCTCGCTCTCGTGGATGAACGCATCGTCCGCATTGAATACCACAATCTCCAGCAGGAATTCCCGATAAATCGAAACCAGCGCAGCACCTTTGAGATAGCAGAGATTCCAAAAGTCCTCCCACACCATCACCCCGCACTGAGCATTGTCTTTCTGGATTTCAAAGTAGCAGCGGCCGATATCTGCGATCATCTCATTGGCTTGCTTCAGGCTCAAGCTGGGCTGAGCACGAAGCAGTTGCATGCGGATTTCAAATTCGATGTCCTTCATAGCAAAGGCGAGGCTTAACGTTGTTTATCCACGCTTAATCGTGGACGAATCAGATTCGCCCACAGTTTTCTGATGCCCATTCGGGCAAGCGAAGGCCGGACGGGCGTGTGGAGTGTCTGAGAATGAGAGGAGATGTCAAGGTGAAGCCTTTTTCTGTCCACATTCTCCTGCCTATGTTGTCTTGGAATCCCTGTCAGGAGTTGGCAGAACGGAGTGCAGGGATCATTGTTAGCGGTGCGCAGAGTGCCATCGGTCTGAGCTTGCCTTTTGGTTTCAGCAACTACGCCGCTTTCTGCTGACTGTCGATCTGCCGGGTCTTGGCCCAGGCTTCGGGTGTCACTTCCTTGATCTGCCGGTTGGTCAGCGTCGGCAGG
>CAXNGR010000055.1:0-10559 GCA_964201265.1 Verrucomicrobiaceae bacterium | reverse complement strand
GTCTCCCGATCGGCCATCCGCGCAACCGCGCTTCCTGTCAGGTTACTTGGAAGCGAGTTCCTTGGCCTGTTCGAGATGGGTTTTGAGAGCGGGAACCATTTTCTCCGCCCACATTTTCAGATCGCTGTCTTTGGAGTCCTTGGCAGCTTCTTCAAAGTTGCTCACGCACTTTTTATGGCCGCTGGTCACTTCGGCGAGGAATTCCTTGTCGAAGTCCGCGCTCTCCGTCTTTTCCAGCTTCTGGAAGGTTTCAGCATACTTGGGGTCGATGACGGCGGAGAGATCCACGCCCTTGACCGCTGCGAGCTTAGTCAACTCCTCGTTGGCCTTGGTGTGGTCGGTCACGAGCATCTCAGCGAAGGCCTTGACGTCCGTACGAACGGCTTTCTGTGCGCCAAGTCCAGCCAGTTTGACGACAGCCATTCCTGCGGCGGCTTCGTTCTTGACGAATTTGACGTCAGCCGCGTTCAGGGTGTCTTTGTCAGCCGACATGCCATTCGAGGCAAAGATCAGCGCCACGCAAAAGGCGAGCGTGCTGGAGGAGAAACGTGTGATGGAGGTGTTTTTCATGGGTGGTTTGTTTGGGTTTGGTTTTGATGACCAGATTTCTTGTCAACGGAGCCAAGCTAGGGAGCGCCCATGTCATCTTCCATGGGGTGAAACCCGATTCCTCGCAGAACCCTTTGCGAACTCACGATCGGAGCGTCGGCGGAGTCACTGAGTGGCATGGACCGCGCGGACCTGCCGCACTCGCGATTCGCAGGCCGGATCAATGGAGTGTTCACCCCATTGTTGTTTAGGCGCGGACCGTCATGCTGGCTTCAATATGACGAATAACCGCCTTAATAGCACAATCGGATTAGCGCTAATGGCGTGTGTTTTCAATGGCTGCGCATCTTCAGAACAACGGCAGGTGAAGCGCTCTCGCGAACACGCTTTCATCGCCTACTGGCCGCCCCCTGCGGGCAGCACCGGTCTGAGGCTGGCGGTCAAAGACAACATCGACATGCAGGGCCGGGTCACCTCGGCAGGATCTGAATATGTCTCGAAGAACAACGCACCGGCTTCACGTGACGCTCCATGTTTGGCTCTCGCTCGGGAGCGAAACGTGCAGATCGTGGGGAAAACGAATCTCACCGAGTTTGCCGTGACGGTTTCCGGCAAGAACAGTTACTTTGGCACTCCCAAGAGCCGGCTCGATGGGCGAAATGAAGTGATCCCAGGTGGTTCATCGAGCGGTTCAGCCATGGCGGTGGCCACGGACATGGCGGACGTGTCCTTCGGCACGGACACGGGCGGCTCGATCCGCGTCCCAGCGGCCTGCTGCGGCGTTTATGGCCTAAAGACGACTTTTGGCCTCATTTCGACTCAAGGGGTGTTTCCCATCTCTCCGAAGCATTTGGACACCGTCGGCCCCATGGCCCGAAACATCCGCGATTTAGCCCAAGGCATGGATTTATTGCAGCGGGGCTTTGCAGCACGCTATCAGCAAGCCAAGGCCGACCAGCCTGCCGCTCGGCAAATCACCATCGGGCGGCTTTATCTCGATGGCACAGCCCCTGAGATCGACCAAGCCATTGATGCCGAGCTGACGTCGAAAAAATTCAAGATCATCAAGCTCCACCCAAGCTTTCAATCCAAATGGAAGCAGGCTGAAGAAGACGGCAAGGTGGTGGCGCTGGCCGACACCTGGCAAAACGATCAAAAATATGCCAATCAGAAGGGCGTCAGCCTTTTGACCAAGCTCGTGATCATGTCCGGCGAGCTGGACTACAAAGGCGACTACAAAGCCGCCCTGAAGCGAAAAGCCGCATGGCAGCGTGACCTCCGCCAAGTCTTCAAACAGGTCGATTTCATCGCGGTGCCCACTTTGCAGGGACTGCCACCCAAAATGCCCTTCTGGGGCTCAGACGCCGTGTTTGAATGGCGGGTCTTCGACATGCAAAACACCGTGGCAATCAACTTTGCTGGCAATCCAGCTCTGGCGCTGCCGATCCAGATGCCTGCCAAAGGCAAAACCACTCCGATCACCAGCCTGCAACTCATCGGACCCCGGTTCAGCGAAGCTAAACTCCTGAATGCAGGTCGCTTGATCGAAACCAAATCCTAACCTCATGCGCCTTTCCCTGATCATCACCGCCCTGCTGCTCACCTGCGCGGCAAGCCACGCTCAAACCGCAAATGACCTCATGGGGCTTGGAGATCGCTTTGATCGCACCTTCCAGGCTTCCAAGGCACTCCAACACTACCTCCCGGCCGAAAAGCTCGATCCGCAAAACGTGCCGCTGCTCTTGCGCATCGCACGGCAGTACCGACACCTCATGACCGATGCCACGCCGGACACGGAGAAACTCAGACTCGGCGCTATTGCTCTCACCTATGGGCTGCGTGCTGCCGCCCTCGCGCCGAACGATTCGGAAGCGCAACTCTCCCCCGCCATCACCTACGGCAAGATTTTGCCACTGCAGGGCAGCAAGGAGCAGGTGGAAGCCTCCCCACGCATCAAAGCAGGTGCCGACAAGGCCATCCGCCTCGATCCACGCAACGACGTCGCCTGGCATGTGCTCGGTCGCTGGCATCAGGCACTCGCCAATGTCAGCGGCCTCAAACGCGCCCTCGGCGGCCTCATTTATGGCAAGCTCCCCACCACAACCAACGAAGCCGCCGTCGATTGCTTCGAGAAAGCCATCGCCATCAATCCCGGCCGCCTCCGGAACTACATCGAACTAGGTCGGACCTACGCTCAAATGGGCAAAAATGCCGAAGCACGCCTCTTCATCGAAAAAGGACTGGCCATGCCGAACACCGAGCACGACGACCCCGAGCTCAAGCAACGTGGTCGCGATTCTCTTGCGAAGCTGCCGTAACTCATTCAGCAAAGAACGCCGAAGGCACATCCCACGCCTTGTTGGGCACCGAAGTCGGCAAATCCGCCAACGTTCCCTCAATAAACGTGTGATGCCAAAGCTGCGTCGCCACAACCGCCGCCAGCCCCATCTCCACCGACAGCCGAGGCAGTGAGCCGACTCTCATCTCACGAAACGGCTTCCGCCAATGCCGCACCTGAGCGACATCAAAGTAGCCCGTGCGGCGCAGCGACTCTTCGCTCAGCAGTTCGCACACAAACTTCGGCTCAGGATCAATGTGGAAGCTGTCGAGCGGCGCACGGAAGATGACCTTGTGCCTTCTGGCAATCGCCTTGGGCAACCAGCGCTCCGCAACGAGACGCAGGAGGTGTTTGTCACGAAAGCCATTCAGCTTCCAACGCGGATGCAGCTTCGCAGTAAAGTCGAACACATCTTCATCGAGAAACGGATAGCGCACCTCTACCGAGGAATGCATCGCCACGCGGTCACCCTTCGCTTGCAGCAGATGCCCGGCCAGCGTGACCCGCGCACCGACCCAGAGACTGCGGTTCAGCGGACTCCAGCGCTTCGCACGCTCCAAATTCATCCCGAGGTCTTCCCAAGGCCGCGCTTCAGCCAGCACCTCGCGCATCGGCTCGCCGTAAAAGCGCAGCTTCGAGAGCGCCAAGACGCCGTAGCTGTCGATCCATGCATTTGGACCACCGACAGCGTCTTCCCACATTTTGCGGCTCGCGGCTGGGTAGTGAGGCACTTTGTTCAGCCGCAGAAAGCCACGCCGCGCCATGTCGCTCAATCGCAGGCCCGGAATGACATCCATGGCATTGAAGATCTTCGCGATTTTGTACCACGGATAACCCGCCAGCCATTCGTCCGCGCCTTCGCCTGTGAGCACCACTTTTTGGCCGTTGGCATGAACCCGCCGTGCCAGCATGAGCAACGCCGCACATGAGGTGTCGATCACCGGTGCCTCGGCGGCCTGGATGAGCTGCGGATACATGTCCAGCGCATCGCTAGCGCGAAATTCCTGCACGATGGGTGCCTTCGTGCCGATGTATTTAGCCGTGCTATTCGCCGCGCTGAGTTCATCCAGCTTCGGATCGTCCACACGAATCGTGTAGGTATTGATGGCGGTGCCTTTGAGCTTGCAGGCCATCGCCACGATCATGCTGGAGTCCAGTCCGCCCGAGAGATAAGCGCCCACTGGCACATCAGCTCGCAACCGCTTGTCCACAGCCTTCAGCAGCACATCCTCAAACTCATCCACCAGCTTGCGCGGATCAGTTTGCGGGTCTTCATCGCCCTGATTCGGGAAATCCATCCTCCAGTAGGCGCGCTCTTGAATCGGCTCCGCATCACCGGGCGTGACCTGCAAATAATGCCCCGCTGGCAGAAGCTGAATGCCTTCAAAACACGTCACCGGCCCCGGCATCGCGCCAAAGGTGAAGATGTGATCCAGCCCTCGCAGATCGGCCTTCGCCGACACCATGCCTGAAGCCAGCAACCCTTTGATCTCAGAAGCAAACAGCAGCCAGTCGCCCTGCCGCGTCCAGTAAAGCGGCGAGATGCCAAAGCGATCCCGCCCCAGCGTGAGCTGATGCCGATGCACATCATACAAAGCGACCGCAAACTGCCCGCGCATCCGCTCAAACATGCCTTCACGGCTTTCCTCCCACAGATGCGGGATGATCTCCGTGTCACAGTGCCTGTGCAGATGATGCCCGCGCCCCATCAGCTCCGCACGCTTCTCGGGAAAGTCGAAGAACTCACCATTGAAGACCGTGAATGCGCTCTGGTCTTCATTGCACATCGGCTGCTGCCCATCGGCCAAGCCAACAACGCTCAATCGCCGCGAAGCCAGTGCCACTCCGGGCCGATGAAGAAAGCCCTCCTCATCCGGCCCGCGATGAAACAGCGCCCGAGCCATCCGCTCGACCACACCTTCGGACACCGTACGCCTACCGGCCAGGTCCATCACGCCAGCAATGCCACACATGTGGCTGCTATCGTTCAGTTTGAGTGCAACAAGCAATCATTATCACCCCAGGTAGGGTTTCACCCCATGGCAGATGAACAGCAGGGCGGGTAGTTAGGGAACCCACACCCGATTCGGATCGAACGGTGATGGCGGCTTCATGCAGCGGGGCCGCGAACTCTTTCCCTCATTGAACATGCCCACACTCGCCCATCCAGCCTCGTCGCCCCAGTCTGCAACGCCAAACAAGGAGGGCATTGCGATTATCGGCATCGGCTGCCGTTTCCCTGGTGGGGTGAATGACGCGGAGTCGTTCTGGAAGCTGCTGGAAGAAGGCCGTGAGGCTGTGGGCGATGTGCCGGCAGATCGCTGGAATGTGGAGCGCTTCTACGACGCGGAGCCGGGCATCATCGGCAAGACCATCGCCAAGCGTGGTGGCTTCATTGAAGGCATTGATAAGTTCGATCCGCAGTTCTTCGGCATCTCGCCGCGTGAGGCACCCTACATAGATCCACAGCAACGATTGCTGCTCGAAACAGCGTATGAAGCCATCGAAGATGCGGGCGTGGTGCTCGATCTCGACAAAGGCACGGACATCGGTGTCTTCGTCGGCATTTCGCACAATGATTACCAGGGTTTGCAGCACACGCCCACGGATCGTGCGGGAATCAGCGCACACACACCGACCGGCAGTGCGCACAGCATTGCAGCGAATCGCATCTCGTATTGCTTGAACCTCACCGGGCCGAGCATCGCGATGGATACCGCCTGCTCCTCCGCGTTAACAGCTGTGCATGTTGCCTGCGAGCACATCCTAGCCGGACATTGCAAAACAGCCATGGCCGGAGGTGTCACCGTGATGATCACGCCAGATGGTTTCATCGGCTTTTCGCAAGCCGGGATGCTTTCCCCCGAAGGCAAATGCAAGGCCTTCGATGCCTCGGCGAATGGCTTCGTGCGCGGTGAAGGCGCAGGCATGGTGCTTTTGAAAAAGCTCTCCGAAGCCATCGCCGATGGCGATCCGATCCATGCGGTGATCATCGGCTCCGCGGTGAACTCGGATGGCCACACGAATGGCATCTCCTTGCCAAGCCCAGAAGCGCAAGCACGTCTCGTGCGTGATGCGTGTGTCATAGCTGGCGTCAACCCATCGCAAATCGGCTACGTCGAAGCGCACGGCACCGGCACAGCCGTGGGAGACCCCATTGAAGCCCGCGCACTCGCCGAAGCGTTGTGCGCCGACCGCACCGATGCCAATCCACTCGTCATTGGCTCGGTGAAGACGAATCTAGGTCACTTGGAAACCGCCTCGGGTGTCGCAGGCCTCGTTAAAGCCGCACTCGTGCTCAAACACGGACGTATTCCGGCCAGTCTGCACTTCGATACGCCAAACCCACACATTGATTTCAGAGCGCTGAAACTGCGCATGCCAGTGGCGAATGAAACCTTTCCCAGAAACGGTGCCACGCGGCTTGCTGGCATCAATTCATTCGGTTTCGGCGGTTCCAATGCACATGTAATCCTATCGGAACCACCGAAACAGCAACCACGAGCGCATGTGACGCCTGATGCAGCGCGTGCCTGGCCATTAACACTCTCCGCACGCTCCGAGGAGGCATTGCGTGCCTCGGCGTGGCAATTGAGCGCGTGGCTGGATGATCACTCGAAGCTCAATGGCAGCTCGCCACTGCTCCCTGATCTAACTTACATGCTCGGTGTGCGGCGGAACCATCATTCGCATCGCCTCGCGCTCACCGCCCGCACGATTGGCGAGATGGTGCAGGAGCTCAGCGCCTTCTCGACCGGACAACCCGGTCCGCGCATGCGCACCGCCTTCACACCGCGTCCCGAACAAGCCACGCGTGTAGTCTTCGTCATGAGCGGTCAAGGACCGCAATGGCAGGGCATGGGACGCGAACTCATGCAGCATGAGCCGGTCTTCAAACGCATGATCGAGGACTGTGCGCTCGCGATGGTGCCGTATGCAAGGTTTTCGTTGCTCGATGAACTCGCTCGCGCGGAAGCACACTCGCAGATGCAGCGCACCGAGATTTCTCAGCCTGCGATCTTCGCTATGCAGATGGCGCTCGCGGCGCTTTGGCAGTCTTGGGGAGTTCAGCCTGCGGCTGTCGTTGGGCACAGTGTGGGTGAAGTCGCCGCAGCATGTATCGCTGGCATCCTCACGATCGATCAAGCCGCGAAGATCATCGTGCTGCGCGGCCGGTTTATGGATGAATGCGCCGCAGCAGGCGGCACCATGCTCGCTGTCGGCATGACTCCTGATGAAGCGCGCGCGATAATCTCCAGACATGACCGCACCGTGAGCATCGCCGCGTTCAACGGCCCTCGCTCCCTCACTTTGTCAGGATTGAAGACCTCTCTGGAAGTCATCGCCGCCGAACTGGAATCGAAAGGTGTCTTTGCTCGCTTCCTGCAAGTCAGTCATCCCTTTCATCATGCGATGATGCAGCCTGCCGCTGATGCCTTGAAAGCAGCGCTGGCCGATCTCACACCAAAAGCAGAGTCGCTTCCGTTCTTCAGCACCGTCACGGGTCAGCGTCTTGATGGCATTTCATGCGATGCGAGCCACTGGTCACGCGGAGTTCGGCAGCCAGTTGAGTTCGCCTCAGCAATTGGTGCCTTGGCGGAGTTCGGTGTTGATGCTTGGCTCGAAATTGGCGCACATCCCGCGCTGGTGCGTTCTATACAAGAATGCCTCGGCGAAAGCACGGTGCTCGCTTCAACTCGGCGCGAGCGCGAACATGAATCGTTACTCGAAACCGCGATGGATCTGCATCTCGCCGGTGTCGTGCTCGACTTCAAGGCGCTCACGCCATCGCGTCGTCTCCTCACGCTGCCGACATACTCATGGGACAAAGCACGCTGGTGGAATGAGTCCGCCGACATGCGTGAAGGCCGTCTCGCGCCTGGTGGCCGTGGATTGCTCGATGTCCGTCTCGCCCGCGCCACGCCGACATGGATTACGCGGCTCGACAACCGCCACATGGCCTTCTTAAAGGATCATCGCGTCGAAAACCTCATCATCTTTCCCGCCGCAGGGTTTGTCGAAATGGTGCTTGAAGCCGGCGTGCAGTTGTTTGAGGGCAAAGCCTTCGTCATTGAGGACTTTGAGATCCGCAAGCCGCTCATCCTGCCTGACCCACCCTCCGGCCTACTGCTGGAACTCACGTATGATCTCACGGAGCGCACGTTCTCGATTCAAAGCAAATTTGAAACCGGAGCCTCATGGTCCACTCACGTCGTCGGTTGCATGCGCGGCGAGCGCACGGAGTCCTCCTTCGCCACGTTGGCTTGGGAGACGTCTACGTTGCCAAACGTCGGCCTCGATACCTTCTACGGTCACATGGCCGACATGGGCCTGCGATACGGCGAGGAGTTCCGCCCGATTCGCGAGCTCTCAGCAGGCGCTGGCAAGTCGTCAGGCCGTGTTTCGTTAGGCCAAACCATTGCGCAACGTGCAGCTGAGTATCCGCTGCATCCCGTGCTCTTTGATGGTGCGCTGCAAATCTTCTCCGCCGGTGCTGCAACGATTGAAGGCCGCACGGCCGGGCTGCGACTCCCTGTTCGCTTTGCCCGAATCTTATTCCTGCGTTCGCCCGGAGCCTCAAGCCTTGTACGTGCAGGTGTGAAGCAGGCCAACGACGAGTTCGTCGAAGGCGGCATCGAACTCTTCGATGAATCTGGCAAGCCCTGCGTGCGCATCGACGGCTTCCGCGCCATCAGCGTGGAAGGAGCCAAACGCACAGGAAAAACAGGCAAAGGCCGCGATGTTACTTACCACGTGGCTTGGGAAAAACATCCCACAAGTCCACGTGCGGCTTCTCCTGCCCCCGTGGCATTGACCCGACTACATGAAGTGGCGCAGTGCGCACTGGATGAAGTGCTCGACATGCGTGGCCGTGGCAATCTGGATGCCGCGAGTGCTGCAGGCGACAAACTCACCGCCGCGCAAGTCGCAAGCGGTCTGCGAGACATGGGCGCGGGCTGCACCGAAGATGAAATCTTCACTGCCGAGTCACTCAGCGTGGCTGAGTCCATGCATCGCTCATTCGAGCAACTCGCGGACAATTTGGTATCATTGAATCTGCTCACGAAGGAGCAAGGTGGCTACCAAACAACACCTGAGTTCACGGAAGCGGCTGACAGCGCGTCTGAACTGCTCAGCGAGAGCCTCGGCAAGTATCCAGGCCATCTGCCGGAGGCGTTGCTCTGCGGTGCTACCTGCGCGGATCTCGGCCCCATCATGCGTGGCGAGAAGGAAGCCGTGCAGGTCTTGTTCACGAGCGGCGGCGCTGATTTGCTCGATCAATTTTATGGCGACGGCCTCGTCACGAGTCCCTGGCTCGCCGCCATCGGCAGTGCGGTGGCGGAATCGGCGCGTCAGCTTCCCGAAGGACGTGGACTGCGCATTCTGGAGATCGGCGCAGGCTCCGGCGGCCTCGCATCACAGGTGCTGCCGCTCATTGAGCGCGGCGTGCATTCGTATGTCTTCAGCGATGTCTCCGCTGCCTTCTTCCCGGCAGCGCGTCAAAAGCTGGCCGCTTATCCCGAAGTCGAGTTTCACACCTTCGATCTCGAAAAACCCGGCAACGAACAAGAGTTCGATCTCGGCTCCTTCGACATCATTCTCGGTACCAACGTCATCCATGCCGTCAGCGATGTGCGCGTCGCGCTGCGCCACATCAATGACCTACTCGCCCCTGGCGGAAGTTTGCTCTTTGTCGATGTCGCCACGCCGCATTTATGGCTGAACGCCGTCTTCGGTCTCACCAGCGGCTGGTGGCGCTTCACGGATCGCGATATGCGTCCGCATCATCCTCTGCTGGAGCGTGAGCAATGGCAGAAAGTACTCAGCGAGACCGGATTCAGCGAAACCGCATCACTCTCCGGCCTGATCCGCTCCCAAGGCGGCGAAAGCCTCATCGGCCTCATGACCCGCAAGCCATGGAGCGAGCCAATCGCGACTGCACCAGCCATTGTCGAAGCGCCTGCCGAGAAGTCCTGGCTCGTCTTCGCTGATTCATCCGCTCTTGGCGAAACCCTCGCCACGCAACTTCGCCTCAGCGGCGTGCGCTGTCGCATCGCGCATCGCGGCGCTGCCTTTGAGTCCAAAGGAGCGGACGCATTCACCCTGCGGGCCGAAGCACCCGAAGATTGGAAACAACTGCTGCAAGCCTGCGCCGATGAAGCCCCTGAGCGCTTTGTTTTCCTGTGGAGTCTCGATGAGTCAGATCCCGGCGAAGCGATGCTCGGCACCGATGCCTTGTTTCATCTGACACAGGCCATCGAAATCATCAGCCCTGCGGCCAAGCTGCACTTGGATGTGATCACACGCGCTGCTCAAGCCGTCGGCAGAGACAACGACATCTCCCTATCTCAAAGCCCCACCATCGGCCTGATGCGCGTGATCGCCAATGAACACAACAACTTCACTTGTCGAAGCATCGATCTGCCGTCCGAGTCTGCGACCACGGACAATGCGCTGCTTTGGAACGAACTGCTGCAACAAGACACCGAGCGCGAGATCGCCTTCCGAGGCGAGGCACGCTATGTCCGCCGCATCACTCGCGGTTTGGAGCCGAGAGAGCAGATTCTAGATCGCAGCGTGCCGCTGCGGCTCGAATCTCGTGAGCGCGGCTTGCTGGATGCATTGCGTCTCGTGCCTTTCGCGCTGACGCCCTGTGGCGCAGGCGAGGTGG
>CAXNGR010000054.1:0-10564 GCA_964201265.1 Verrucomicrobiaceae bacterium | reverse complement strand
CCGGCGTTCAGCAGGATACAGGAGAAGGCGGTTCAGGCGAAAACGATGAGCCAGGCCAAACAGATTGTCATCGGCATGAAGCAGTATGCGGCGGAACATGACGGCAGTCTGCCGCCTTCCCTCGAAACGCTGGTCGAGGAACAACACGTCGATCCAAGTCTGCTGTCACAGTCATTCCGTCCGCAAACCAAAAATTCCAACGACTACGGCCAAGGCTGGGACTATCGCGGCGCAGGAATGAAGAACCCGGCGGATGGCAAAACCATCGTCCTCGTGAGCCACAAGGCAGATCGCGCCAAGAAAAAGATCGTGGCCCGGCTGGATGGCTCCGTCGAGCTGGTGCCTGAAAGCGAGGTGCCTTAGCACCTCACGGCACCGGCTGCCCCTTGGCGCCGATGCTGTAGAGCGAGTTCGCGGTGCGGACGTAGATCCGCTTGTCGCCGATGGCGGGGACGGAGTTCACGGGGCCGTCGAGCTTGCTGGCGGCGAGTTTTTCGAACTTCGGCCCGGCTTTGATGACGATGAGGTCGCCCTGCTGGCTGGCGCAGAAGATTTTGCCATCGGCGGCCACGGGACTGCTGAAGAACTTGGCACTGCCTTGCGTTCCCTCGACGCGCTCTTCGTAGAGTACCTTGCCGGTCTTGAACTCGACGCAGCGCAGGATGCCGCCGTCACCGAGAAGGTACATGTGCTCACCGATCACGAGGGGCGAGGGCACATAGGGCAGGCCTTTCGGAATGTCGAACTCCACGGGCTTCGGCTTGCCGCTCTTGAGATCGAGCGCGGCGATCTCCTTCACACCGCCGCCGGTGCCGAAGGTGCAGAAGTAGAACTCGTCGCTCAGCACGCCGGAGCCGAGGCTGCGCTGGCTGTAGCCGGGGTTGTGCTGCCAGTTGAGCTTGCCGGTCTTGAGGTCGAGTCCCATGACGCCGCTGGTGGTGTTGGCGCAGATGATTTCCTTGGTGCCGTTCTTCAACTCATGCACCACGGGCGTGGAGAAGGTGTTGAGGCAGTTCGGCATCTCGTGCTTCCACACCTGTTTGCCGGTTTTGGCGTCGAGACCGATGATGGCGTTCTTCCAGTCCCGCTGCTCAGGCGAGGTGGTGAGATCCTTGCCATTTTTCTCCGTGTCGAACTCACTGCGCACGATCATGATGCTATCCACGACGAGGGCAGACACGCCAGTGCCGTGCTCGTGGATGTAGCCGACCACCTGGTCGTTGCGCCAGACGACTTTGCCGCTGTGGTCGAGGGCGAGGGCTTGGATGTTCGGGCCGCTGCTCCAGTTGACGTAAATCCGCTCCGCATCCACAAACGGCGAACTGCTGGCAAAGGAGTTGTAGGTCTTGTGGAGGTTGTGCGGGACGAAGTCCTCCTCATGCCGCCACAGTTCCTTGCCGTCCTTGGCGGAAAGCGCCAGCACGGCGCGCTTGTTCGCCGCTGTCTCGGCGGTGACGATGACCATGTCTCCCCACAGGACTGGCGAGGACCAGCCTTTGCCCAGAGGCGCTTTCCACAGCGTGGTGCTGTCATCCACGATGGAGGGCAAACCGGTGGTTTCGACGGTCCCCGTGCCGTTCGGGCCACGGAAGCGGGACCAGTCATTGGCAGCGAAAGCGGAGGCGGAAAAAAGAGTGACGAGGGCAAGGGTGAATTTCATGCGGGCGAGTAAAACGCGTGTGTGGGGTGAAAATTACCGGGACTGGGCGGCCTTCCTGAAGTTTGGCCACGATCAGGCAGCAGGAGCAGGGGAGGGAAGGGATAGTTCCGCCTGTTCGGTCGCGATGGGGGCGACTTCTTCCTTCGCTGCCTCCGGCGCGGGGAGGGTATCGGTTTCGGTTGCCGGTTCGACTTTGAGTTCGGCCACGACTGGCTCTTCGGCTTTTGGCGGCACCACGGCGACGGGAGCCGCAGTCTTCACGGCGGCCTCCATGGCCTCGCTGAGCCGGTATTCGAGCTCGGCGATCTTGTAGCCGTCCTCGCGCGCACGTTTGCGGGATTCGGCCTCAATGAGCGCCAGTTTTTCCTCCAGATCGCGCACTTTTTTGTCACTGGCAGCGGCCGGGGCAGGTATGCCAGACGTAGGGGCGGAAGCCATCCCCACGGCGTTCATGAATTCCTTCTGCACCATCTCGATCCGGGCCTCGGCGGCTTTCAAGGCGCGTTGCAGGTTGGCAATCTTCGCCTCGGCCTGCTGATTCGCTTCACGCGACTTCGCCAGCTCGGCCTCCAGCCCACCAGCAGCCAGATAGGCGGCCTGCTCATCGCGGACTCTTTTCAATTCGGTCGCCACCTCCAGCATCTCGGCCTTGTGCTTGATCACCAAGTCCTGTGCCTCGGCCAGACGCTTCTCAAAATCGTTCGCACGAGCGTTCGTGGCCTCAATGGCCTGATCTTGCGCCTTCACCCGGCCCTGCTCGGCGGCCAGAGCGATTTCGAGGTCTTTGATCCGCGCCTGGGTCGGGATGAGCTGCGCGGCGAGTTCCTTGGTGGTGGCAAGCTCACCTTCCAAGCGCGTGATCTGCTGAGAGGCGTCCGACAGGCGGCGGTCTGCGACCTCACGATGTGTGGCGTAGCGCTGCTCGGTGTCGCTGAGTTTGGCCGAGGTCTCGGTCAGGGTCTTTTTCACCTCCGCCAACTGGGCGGCGGCGCGGCTCTGCTCGGCTTTCAGTGCCGCCTCGGCCTCGGCGCGTTCTTTTTCTGCGGCGGCGGTGGTTTCAGCCTGCAAGCGCTTCAATTTCCCGCGCATCACGAACCAGACCACAAGGGGCGGCAGCAGGACGCCGATGACGGCCACAAGGGCGAACTCCCCGATGGAAAGAGGGACGGTCAAAGCGAGCAAAACGGGTGCGAGCGAGGTTCCTGCGAGCATGTGCCATAGAACCCTGCCCCTCGTGATCTGTCCAGCACGCATTGGTAGTTGAGCGGGGAGGAAAGGCGGCTAGTCTGCGCCCCCTTTTTCCCCCAACCCACCCCATGTCCAAGTTCAACATCCTCATCGCCGGCAACAACGACCCCATTTCGAGTAAAGGCATTGACCTGCTCAAAGCGGAGCCGTCCTTCTCCGTCACGGTGAACATGGATCTGAAAGCCGAGGACAAGATGATCGAGGCTTCCCGTGACGCGCACGCCATCATCGTCCGCAGCGGTGCCAAAGTGACCGCCAAGGTGCTCGAAGCCGCCCCCAACCTCAAGGTCGTGGGGCGTGCCGGTGTCGGCGTGGACAACATCGACGTGCCCGTGGCCAGCAAGCGCGGTGTGGTGGTCATGAACACCCCCGGTGGCAACACCATCTCCACCGCCGAGCAGGCCTTCACTTTGATGATGGCCCTCTCCCGCAAGACCCCGCAGGCGCACGCCACCATCGTCAGCGGCAAATGGGACCGCAAAAGCTTCCAGGGCACCGAAGTCTATGGCAAAACGCTCGTCGTGCTCGGCATGGGCCGCATCGGTGCCGAGTTCGCCAAGCGCGCGCAGGCTTTCGGCATGAGCGTCGTCGCCTATGATCCGTATCTGTCCAAAAACCGCGCTGAAAGCCTCGGCGTGACGCTCTGCGAGGACCTCGACGCCGCCATCGTGCAGGCGGACTACATCACGATGCACATGCCGCTCACGCCTGAGACGAAGCACATGATCAACGCGAAGCGCCTCGCCTCGCTCAAGAAAACCGTCCGCATCATCAACTGCGCCCGTGGCGGCCTCATCGACGATAACGCGCTCGCCCAGGCGCTCACGGACGGCACCATCGCCGGAGCCGCGCTCGATGTGTTTGAAGTTGAGCCGCCGCCCGCCGATTACCCGCTGCTCAGCGCTCCAAACACCGTCTTCACCCCGCATCTCGGTGCCTCTACCGAGGAGGCGCAGGAAAACGTCGGCATCGAGATCGCCGAGGTCATCAAGGCGCATCTGCTGCAAGGCACCGTCGTCAACGCGGTGAACATGCCCAACGTCGATCCGAAGGTGCTGGCCGAGATCGGTCCCTTCCTCAAATTCGGTGAGCTTCTCGGTCGCCTCGTCTCCCAATTCGCTCCCACACGCTCCAACGTCGTCCGCATCAACTACAGCGGCAAAGTCGGCAGCGGCGACACCACGCTCATCTCCCGCGCTGTGTTGAAAGGCTTCCTGGAGCGCCCCGTCGGCGCTGAGCAGGTCAATTACATCAACGCCAACGGCGTCGCGGAAAACCTCGGCATCCGCTTCACCGAAAGCCGCCTCGCCGAACCGAGCGAGTTCACCGACCTCATTGAGGTCGTCGCCAAGAATGACCAGGGTGAGGCTGCCAGCATCGCCGGAACCTTCTTCGCCGGGGAGCCGCGCATCGTGAAGGTGAATAGTCACCGCATTGAGGCCCGCCCCGAAGGCACGCTGCTGTTCATCGAAAACATCGACCGCCCCGGCATGATCGCCGCCTACAGCGCAACGCTCGGCAAAAATCAGGTCAACATCGCCGACATGAGCCTTAGCCGTGACAAAGAGAGCGGCAAGGCGCTGACGCTTCTGACCCTGGACACCACGCCGAGCGCTGAAGTGCTCTCCGAGTTGGAGAAAATCCAGGGCATCAGCAAAGTTCATTGCGTGGCCGTTTAAATGGAGCGCGGATTTTTAATCCGCAGCACTCCGCCCAAGAAAAAAATGCTTCTGGCTGACTTGTCGGCTGGTCCTGCTTGCGTGGCGGCTGCGGATTCCAAATCCGCGCTCCTTGACAGATCACACCCCTCTCGCCTGTTCTGTCTCGTCATGAAATTTCGTGCGCTGCTCGCGTTCCTCGTTCTCGCCACCACACTCGCCGCTCAAAAGGCCGAGACACCCGCCAAGCCATCGCCGTGGGGTGACTTCGTGGAGAAGGATTTTCCCTTCTTCAGCAGCGTGCTGGATGCCCGCGATGTCGGCGAAGGCTTTCCGAAGGACAATCTCACGCCGCGCGGCCTCATCCTGAACCTCGGCCACAACCTCTGGGCCTGCTTCGACACCGACCTCCTCCGCATCGCCTGCATCTGGGAAGGCGAGGAGGGCAAACCACCCGTCACACCCGAAGCACTCGCCCCCGGCTCGTATCACATCGCCGGACAGAAGACCAAGGACGGCCAGGACTTCCTGCCGAAGCCGGTGGGCAAGGTCTGGCTGGCGAATGGCCTCTATCCAGGTTGGCAGATCGGCGAGAAGCCAAGTTTCAGCGATCCAAGAGAGCCTGCGCCGAGTGAGGAGGAGGTGGGGAGAGGGCCGCTTTCAAATGCCTCATTTCGCGGAATGGTTGAACTGGAAGAACCAAGTAAAACGCACCCATTCGTCCCGGCACCAAGGCACTGGCAACTCCGATACTCCATCTCAGAGACACCTGTGGCTGAAACATGGGGAGTCATTACATTTGGTGCAGCCAACCAACCGGTCACAATCTCCATCCAACGCAGGATCATCATTTCTCCTCACAAATCCCACCTTCAGATGGTGCTGGGCTCATTGGGGAAAGAAGCAGAAGTGTTCGCTATGGAGATTGGGCGTTCTAGCACCACGAAAAACACGATTTCGACTTCCAAGGTAAATAACATTGAGACGATCTGGATTCCGGCATCGGATGAGACTGTTTGGATTGATGTTCACTATTCATTGAAGTCCGGTGCTGTTGCCGACAGCACACCTTTTAGTCCGCAATTGGAAAAAAATCATTGGCCCCAAACACTCACCACCAAAGCCACCCTCTCCACCAAACCCGACGCCTACGTCATCGACGACATTCCCCTGCCTCTCGACAATCCCTGGAAGCGGAACGTGCGGCTCGCGGACATCGCGTTTCTCAATGACCAGGGCGATGCGGCGGGTGTGACCTTCGACGGCGATGTGTGGCTGATCTCGGGCTTGAAGGGCGATTTGGAGAAGGTGACTTGGAAACGCTTTGCCAGCGGGCTGCATGAGCCGATGAGCATTGTTGCCAGAAGAGGTCAAGGCTCCGCAGGTCAAGAGGTTGAAATCCTCGTCTTTGACCGCAATGGCATCTGGAAGCTGGTGGACACGAACGGCGACAAGGAATGCGACCGCTATGAGATGTTCTGCAATCTCTTCGCGCAGACGGCGGAGACACGGGAGTTTCCGAACTCGATGAAGCTGGGGCCGAAGGGCGAGCTGTACATCTCCAAAGGCGGCCAGGAGGGCACGACGCGCGGCAAGCATAACGGCACCGTGATCAAGGTGGCAGCGGATGGGAAGAAGATTGAGGTGATGGGTTATGGGTTGCGGCAGCCGTTCATCGGCGTGCATCCGCAGACGGGGCTGGTCACGGCGAGTGATCAGCAGGGCAATTATGTGCCCTCCACGCCGCTGCACATCATCTCCGACCATCATTTCTACGGCCATCTGCCGACGATTGCGCCGAAGGAGCAGTATCCCGAGACGATCACCGAGCCGCTGACGTGGCTGCCGCATCCGGTGAATCCCAGCGGTGTGACGCAGACTTGGCTCGTGGGCGCAAAGATGGGGTCGGTGAATGATGAACTCATCCACATCGGCTACAACCGACCGGAACTCTTCCGCGTGCTCATGAACTCGCGCTTTGCGAGGCCACAGGCGGCGGTGGTGAGCTTTTCCCGCGACTTTGACTTCCCCACGCTCAACGCGACCGTGAATCCGGCGGACGGAAAGCTTTACGTCACCGGTTTCCAGGTCTGGGGCACGGTAGTGAAGAAGATCAGCGGCCTCGCCCGTGTGCGTTACACAGACAAGCCGCGAGTGCTGCTCAAAGAAGTGACGCCAACAGACAAGGGTCTTCTTCTGCGCTTCAACGCGAAGCTGGATGCCAAACTGGCGGCGGACCCAAGCAGCTACAGCGCCGAGCGCTGGAACTACAAGCGCACCTTCGACTACGGCTCGCCGCATTTGAAGCTGGACGGCAGCACCGGCCAGGAGTTCATGACCGCCAGCAGCGCGTATCTCAGCAAGGACGGCATGAGCGTGCTTGTCGGTTTTCCCGACATGAAAAGCTGCCATCAGATGCGCATCGGCTGGGGACTCAAAAGCAGCGACGGCCAGCCCGCGCAAAACACCGCCTACTTCACGCCCTGGGAACTCATGAAGTTCGATGCGGCCAAGGAAGGCTTTGAGGCCGGCCTGACGGTCGATCTCACCCCACGTCAGGCGCTGACGACCACGCAAACGAAGCCGACGGCGGCGGAAGGCGAGCGCATGTATCAAATGTTTGGCTGCATGGCCTGCCACAGCACCGACGGCACGCTCGTCGGCAAGGTGGGGCCGAGTTGGAAGGGGCTGTTCGGCAGCGAGCGCGACATCGCGAAGGGCATGAAGGGCAAATTCAAGGCTGATGAAGCCTACCTGCGCGAGTCCATCATCAACCCGAGCGCGAAAGTGGTGAAAGGCTTCGAGAAATTCGACACTGGCATGCCGATCTACGCGGGCATCTTGAACGAGTCGCAGATCGAGAGCCTGATTCTGTACATCAAGAGTTTGAAGTAGTTGGGCCATTCCTGGCCCGTTTCTGCCTCGAAGGGGCAGGAATGCCCCTTTTACTCAGTTCATGCTCCGCAGCGCCTCGCGGATGAGTTTGTCCGCCGTGTCGAGTTCGGACTGCTTTGCCAGCTCGTTCACCGCCTTGATGGCCTCGCTCTGCTTGTAGCCGAGGGCGATCAGCCCGAGCACGGCATCGCTTTGAGCCTCCTGCTTCGGATCGTGCGTGCCTTTGGCGGTTTGTGCGGCCTGCCAGGCAGTCACGACACCGACCTTGTCCTTCAACTCCAGCACGATGCGCTCGGCGGTCTTGCCGCCCACGCCTTTGATGCGGGAGAGCGCCTTCACGTCTCCAGCAATGACCGCATCTTTAAAGGCAGCCACCGGCAGGCCGCTGAGCACGCTGAGCGCCATTTTTGGCCCAATGCCGGACACACGGTCCATCAGCAGGCGGAAAAGATCGCGTTCGTCCGAAGTCATGAAGCCGAACAACGTGTGATCCCGGTCGGTGACATGATAATGCGTGAGCAACTGCACCTCCGCGCCGATTTGCGGCAGCTTGTCGAAGGTGGTCAGCGGAATGAGCGCGATGTAGCCGACGCCGTGAACGTCGAGGGTCACACGATGAGGTAGGGCTTCGGCCAGGATTCCGCGCAGAAAGGCGATCATGCACCCCATGAAGCCGGTGCGGCGCGAAGGTGCAAGTGCAGGTTTGCCCGACCGCACTGTACTCCCGCCTTCAGGCGGTTCTGGAGCCGCCTGAAGGCGGGAGTACAAAACACGCGTCTCGGTTTGCCTCGCTGCCCAATTCGCGTCAGACTCTGGCCTCATGCGCCTGCTTTTCTGCCTCCTGCTCCTCGCCGCGAACACCTTGCAAGCCCAGACGGAGCGCAAGCTCGAAACCCTGCTGCTCATGCCGGAGCCGAAGGCGATGCGCAGCGCTTATTCCATCGTTCCCGCCGGGGCGAAGCAGACGGTGCTCACGCCGTATCGCGAGTCTGCTGTGTCGCCGAGCGGCATCGAGCCGTACTCGCTGGCGTCCTTCGCCAAACTTGGCTTGAGTGTTGAAACCTTCGCTGAACGCGCCAAAACCGCCGCCGACAAGCGCCTGACACAGATGCAGCCCGAACTGAAAAAAGGCGAGGACGGCAGGATCGCCTACGCCGTCTATCGCGGCGAATCGTCCCTGTTTCCCTCGCTGCTCATCGCTCCTTCGCTGCCGAAGATTTTCGAGGAGCTGTTCGGCAAAGAAATCTGGGTGGCTATGCCGGACCGCCACGCGCTCTACGTCTTTCCTGCTCGGCCCGACATCCTCC
This sequence comes from Verrucomicrobiaceae bacterium, assembly GCA_964201265.1. GTDB lineage: Bacteria > Verrucomicrobiota > Verrucomicrobiia > Verrucomicrobiales > Verrucomicrobiaceae > Prosthecobacter. The sequence goes on along the minus strand of CAXNGR010000054.1, from coordinate 1,796 downwards.
AGGAATTCACCGCCGACCTCGCCGAGCGATACGCCGAGGACGCTTTCGCCGCGAGTTGCGAGGTGTTTTCGCTCAAGGTAGGCGAGGAGCCGAAGGTGGTGGCGAGTTTTGCGGGGGCTGAGTGAATATCATTTCTCGTCTGGCCGAGCCTGTAGGCGATTTACGACGAACAAAACGAATAGAAACGACCCTACCACCAATGCCAGCCATGGCAAAGGTGATGGGCTATAGGGCTCCAAATTTGAGCGCCAGGAAACAATGTCATCAGCGGTGCCCTCGATCTGATCTTTCCCCAAGCTGAAGATTGCGGTCTCAAAGGGCAGAAACTTGGGAGGCGGGCGGCTCTTGCTCTGGGAGATCGCTGGATCGGAATTTTCGATGTCTGGGTTCTGAAGCTGCATGTCACCATTAGTATCGAGAAGGATGACGTATGGATTGCCCCACAGATCCACTAGTCGGCAGGGATTCGCGCCTTCAGCAGGCACATAGCCCCATTTACCATTCTTGGCGGGCAAGAGATCGATGAACTTGATCTCTTTCGGATTCAATGCGGCATATTGCCCCTGCAAACAGTCAATGAATGGTCCGGTGGAAAGTAGGCGAATGTCGGCGACTTGGCTCACCACAGATTGACCTGGCCAGTGGCCGCATTCGACTTTGAATGACTCAAGAGCGACGAGGAGGTCTTTTATCAATACTTGGTTCTGAAACACTCGCGAAGCCTCACCTGATTGCTCGTTGGCTACGGGAAAGAAACCGATCAAGGCCAAGACGCCACAGATCAGTGTGCCGAACAGTGAAAACCGTTTCATCCTGACAAAGTAACCAACCACGGCTTCTCAAGGAAGCCTAAAGAGAGAGCAAATCACGGCCCGTCAAAGACCACGCTGTCTCCCGTTTCTTTGCCGATGCCTTTTTTGTGCTCGATGCCCTCGGCACGGCGACGTCTCGCTTCAGCGAAGAATTCTTTGATGATGCCAACGCAGTCGTCATTGAGGACACCGGAGGTGATTTCACAGCGGTGGTTGAGGTTGGGGGCTTGAAGGAGGTTCCAGTAGCCGCCTGCGGCACCACCTTTGACATCGGGGCAGCCAAAGATGACGCGGCGGACGCGGCAGTGAATGATGGCCCCGGCACACATGGGGCAGGGCTCCTTGGTGACGTAGAGATCGCATTCGTTGAGCCTCCAATCCCCCAGGGCGCTCTCAGCCTGGGTGAGGGCGAGCATTTCGGCATGGGCGGTGGCGTCCTTGAGCGTCTCCACCTGATTCCAGGCGCGGCCAATGACGTTTCCCTGATGCACGATGATGGCTCCGATGGGCACTTCGTCCTGTTTGGCAGCCTTGCGGGCCTGCCGCAGGGCATCGCGCATGTAATGCTCGTCGTCGAAAGGGTTGATGATGAGGGTGTCGGACACGGGGTTTTATAAACGGCTGCGCGGCCAACTCAAACCTTGAACTTTGAACCTTGAACCTTATCTCAGGGCATGGATCACACGACTGACCTTATTCTCCCGTCTCTGCTGGCCTCCGACTGGTCAAAAATCGGCTCCGAAGTGAAGCGTGCCGCCGACGCCGGGGCACAGTGGCTGCACTTGGACGTGATGGACGGAGCCTTCGTGGACAACATCTCCTTCGGGCCGCAAATGGTGCAGACGGTGCGCAAGCTGACTGACCTGTATTTGGATGTGCATCTCATGATCCACCGTGCGGACCACTATCTGGAACGTTTCATCAAAGCGGGCGCGAACAACATCACGATCCATGTCGAGGCGAACTACGACAGCTCGGTGGCGG
>CAXNGR010000053.1:0-10579 GCA_964201265.1 Verrucomicrobiaceae bacterium | reverse complement strand
CAGAGGCGTTTCATGAGATGAACCGCTTCGCAACGGTGACGGGGCGAGAGTTTTTTGGTGGCTTCAGGTTTTGCCCCGTAGCGGCGCTTTTATCGACAGGAGAATGGGGGCAGAGGCATGAACTGAACTGGCCCAACCACCCGAAATGCTCTGAAGCAAGCTTGGCGGAGCAATGAGCAGTGGAGGCCTGATTTCTCTGCAAGCGGCAAGCGGAGGAGGCGTTGTCATCGTGTTACTGCCATGCTTTTACGTCCCCTCTTTCTCCTTGCTCTTGCACCCGCTTTGATCGCCGCCCCGCTGCCGAGCAGGGAGTTTCTGGAGACGCATTGTTTTGACTGCCATGATGCGGAGACGAAGAAGGGTGGGCTGGATTTGACGGGGCTGAAGTTCGAGCTGGGCGATGCGGCGTCTTTTGCGGCGTGGGTCGATGTGCATGATCGAGTGCGCGATGGGGAGATGCCGCCGAAGAAGAAGCGGCCGCCGGAGGCAGAGACGAAAGCGCTGCTGACGGCGCTGGATGCGAGTTTTCGCGAGGCGAGTGCGGCTCGGCAGGCACTGGAGGGACGGGCGTTGGCGCGGCGGCTGAATCGGGATGAGTATCAAAACACGCTGCGGGATCTGCTGGGCGTGGCGAAGGACTATCGACCGCAACTGCCGGAGGATGGCCGGGCGAATGGGTATGATAAGGTGGGCTCGGCGTTGAGTGTGTCGGCGGAGCACTTGCAGGCTTACATGAGCACGGCGCGTGAGGCGTTGGACGAGGTCTTCGTTACCGGAGCAGCACCGAAAGCTGAGCCGGTGCGCTATCCGCAGCGTTGGGAGCAGCGGCACTTCGGGAAGGATTTCTACACGCGCTTCCGGTGGACGTTTGGCGATCAACCGGATGCGCTGGTGCGCTTTGGCGACTTCGTGGAAAAGATCGTGGGTTATCGCGGAGCACCGGAGGCGGGCATGTATCGCTTTCGGGTCAAAGCGCGGGCCTGGAGCGGCGAGACGGTGAAGGCTCGCATCAAGGCGGGCGATGAGCGGAACTCGAACACGTCCTGGGTGGTCACTTACACCGAGTTTCCTCCTGAGGGTGCAGTGGTGGAGGTGGTGACGTATTTGCGGAAGAAGGACACGCTGCGGGTCTCGCCCATCGGCATCGCGGGGCCAAACACATTGCATCGCGTGGAGCAGGTCTTGAAGGGCAAACGCGGTTTTGATGCCAACGCCTATCAGGGGCCGGGTTTGGCGATGGAATGGGTGGAGGTGGAGGGGCCGCTGCATGAATCCTGGCCCACACCGGGGCAGCGTCGCGTGTTTGGCGATGTGGATCTCACGACGGCCACGCGGGCCGATGCGGAGCAAGCGCTGCGGGGCTTTTTGCCACGCGTGTTTCGTCGCTCGGTGACGGATGACGAGGTTCGGCACTATTTGAAAATCTTTGATCAGGCGGCCAAGGATGCCGACTTCCTCGCGGCGATGAAGGTGACGCTGCAGTCGGCGTTTTGCTCGCCGCACTTCCTCTATCTCGATGCGCCTGCCGGGGCGCTGAATGACGAGGCACTGGCCTCGCGGCTCTCGTATTTCCTGTGGTGCAGCACGCCGGATGACGAACTGCTGGCGCTGGCTGCCAAAGGTGAGCTGCATCAGCCCGCGACGCTTCATGCGCAGGTGGATCGTCTGTTGAAGGACCCGAAGGCCGTCGGCTTCAACGAGAGCTTCACCGGGCAATGGCTCGATCTGCGCAAGATCACCGCGACCACGCCCGACGCGCGGCTTTACCCGGAATGGGACGAACTGATCGAGTGGTCGAGCGTGAAGGAGACGCGGATGTTCTTCGACGAAGTGCTCAAAAAGGACCTCAGCGTGACGAACTTCGTGCAGTCCGACTTTGCCATGCTCAATGAGCGGCTGGCGCAGCACTATGGGCTGATGGAGGCGTATCAGGCGGAGCGGAAGAGACAATCGGACAATCAGACAAGGGGACAATCAGATGGGGAGAAGGCTGGCAAAGCCGATGTCTCCAAGTCTCCCCATCCCACAGTCTCATTGTCTCCTGCTTTACCTCTTTCGACTTCGCTCATCAAAGTGCCGCTCCCCGCTGGCTCCGTGCGCGGCGGTGTGATGGCGCAGGCCAGCGTGCTGAAGGTCACGGCGAATGGAACCACCAGCTCGCCCGTGCTGCGTGGCGTGTGGGTGATGGATCGCATCCTCGGCCTGCCCGTGCCACCACCGCCGCCCGGTGTGCCTGCGGTGGAGCCGGACATACGCGGGGCCACCACTATCCGCGAGCAACTGGCCAAACATCGCAACAGCGAGAGCTGCGCGGGTTGCCATGCCAAGATCGATCCACCCGGCTTTGCGCTGGAGAGCTTTGATGTGATCGGCGGCTGGCGTGAGCGCTATCGTGCGGCTGATGAAGCGGTGAAGGATCGTCAGTTCATCTCGCGACCACTCACCTTTGATGCCCCTGCCTTCGTGAAGAACCCGTCAAAGCGCGGCCCCATGGTTGCCCGTGTCGGCCTCGGCCCCAAGGTCGATGCCAGCGGCACCATGCCCGGCGGCGCGGCCTTCGCCGGCTACGAGGACTTCCGCCGCGCCCTGCTCGTCCATCCCGACCAGCTCGCCCGCTCCCTCACCCAGCACCTCATCACCTACGCCACCGGCACCGCGCCGCAGTATGCCGACCGCGCCGTGATGGATCAAATCGTCGCCAACGCACGAGCCAAGCATCACGGCCTCGCCACGCTGATTCATGAGATCATCGGCAGTCCGATCTTTTTGAATCAATGAAACGTATTCTACACCTCCTGGCCGCTTCCCTTTTGGCCACCACCGGACAAGCCGCCGACAGGCCGAATATCCTCATCGCCATCGCCGATGACATGTCGTGGGCGCATACCTCCGCCGCAGGCTGCAAAGGCGTTCGAACGCCCAACATCGACCGCCTTGCAAAAAGCGGCGTGATGTTCCGCAACGGCTTCTGCGGAGCACCCGGATGCTCGCCCTCGCGTGCGGCGTTTTTCACCGGTCGGCATGTGTGGATGAATGAGGAGGCCAGCACGCATCACGGCTTGTTTCCAGGCAAGTTCGTCACTTTTCCCGATCTGCTCGCGAAGGCGGGCTATGCCACAGGATTCACCGGCAAGCCCTGGATGCCGGGCAATCTGGCACCGGATCGCAAGGGCAAGGGCAATCCCGCCGGGCCGGGCTTCAACAAACATCATCTCAAGCCGCCGCTCACGGGCATCAAGGACAACGACTATTTGGCGAACTTCACCGAGTTCCTCGGCAAGAGGCAGCAGGACGCACCCTTCTACTTCTGGTTCGGCAGCATGGAGCCGCATCGCAGCTACGAGCGCGGCAGCGGGCTAAAATCCGGCAAAAAGCTCGAAGATGTGCAGGTGCCCGGGTTCCTGCCGGACACGCCCGAGACACGGAGCGACTTTCTCGACTACTTCGCCGAGATCGAGTGGTTTGATCGCAATCTCGGCCTCATGCTCGACCAGCTCGAAAAGTCGGGCGAACTCGACAACATCCTCGTCATCGTGACCGCCGACAACGGCATGGCCTTCCTCCGCGCCAAGGCCACCTGCTACGAATACGGCCTGCATGTGCCCGTGGTGGTCTCCTGGCCGAAACGCATCCCCGCAGGCCGCGTCGTCGATGATCCCATCGGCTTCGTCGATTTGAATGCCACCCTCCTCGCCGCCACCCAGATCGAGCATCCGGCGAAAAGCGATCCCGCGCTCGCTCCCGTGGGCCGCGACTTTCTCCCGCTCCTCACCAGCGAGAAGCAGGGTCTCGTGAACCCTGACGCCGCCTTCGTCTTCGCCGGACACGAGCGCCACACGCTCACCCGCTACAACGACATCGGCTATCCCATCCGCGCCCTGCGTACGCCGCAGCATCTCTATCTGCGTAATCTCCGCCCCGACCGCTGGCCTGTTGGCGATCCTCAGCGCCTCAACCACAGCACGGGCAAGCTCCTTCCCCTCCACGCCGGCTGCTACCGCGACATCGACGATGCGACCACACTCGGCTGGCTCATCCAGGCCGCGAAGACCTCCGAAAAACACGCCGCCATGCTCGAACTCATCGTCGGCAAACATTCTGCCGAGGAACTCTACGACATCCAAAGCGACCCCGATTGCCTCCACAACCTCGCCACCGATCCCAAGCACGCCGAGATCAAAACCAAACTCGCCACCCAGATGGACGCCGAACTCAAACGCACCAGCGATCCCCGCCTTTATGGCCCTAACCCTGACATCGCCGACACCTACATCAACGTGAACGAGAAGAACAAAATGGGCGAAGGCAACTACCCTGCGCCGAAGCAGCAACCGTGACACGCCTAGCGCCACAGATGGACACGGCCAATCTTCAATTACACACAAAAATGAACACCCCGCACCTCCCCACCGCCGCGCTCACCCGCCGCGCCTTTCTTCGCAGCACGGGCATCGGTCTCTCGCTGCCCTTTCTGGAGGCCATGCTGCCGCGCTTGGCTCGTGGAGCCGATCCCGCGCCGCCGCGTCGGATGGTACTGATCAACAAGGCGCTCGGGCTGCATGCGCCGGATTTCTTTCCGGAGAAAGCAGGACGCGACTTCGAGCTTTCGCCTTACCTGAAGCCCTTCGCGGACTTGCGCGGCGACTTCACGGTCTTCAGCGGCCTTTCGCATCCCGAGGCGGGCGGCGGGCACTCCTCGGAGTCGAGTTTCCTCACCGGGGCACCTCATGCGGGCACGCCCGCGTTTCGAAACACCATCTCACTCGATCAACTCATCGCCGAGCAGATCGGAGCGCAGACGCGGCATCCGTTTCTCGCCTTTGGTTCGCATAGCGGCAGCCTTTCCTGGACGCGGAATGGCGTGCAGATCCCGCCGGACAAAGATCCCGCCACCGTCTTTCGTCGGCTCTTCATCGCTGGCACGCCGGACGAGGTGCGCGAGCAGGAGCGGCAGTTGCGCGATGGCCACAGCATCCTCGACTCCGTGCGCGAGGAGACCGCCGCGCTGCAACGCCGCGTGGGCAGCGGCGACCGCGAGCGCCTCGACCAATACTTCACCGCCGTGCGCGATGTGGAGAAGCGACTGCAAACTGCCGAGTCCTGGTCGCACAAACCGAAGCCCCAGGTGAAAGCACCGCCGCCGGGCGAGTATCCCGATGCCTCCGACATCGTGGGCCGCATGAGCATGATGCTCGATCTCGCCCACCTCGCCCTCCAGACCGATTCCACGCGGCTCATCACCTTCGCCATCGACGTGGACGGCGGCGTGCCGCCCATCGAGGGCGTCAAAGAAAGCCGACACAATCTCAGCCATCACGGCCAGGACCCCGCAAAGATCGAGCAGCTCCGCCGCATCGAACTCGCCGAACTCCAGGCTCTGAATGCCTTCCTCACCAAGCTCAAGTCCACCGGCGAGCCCGGCAGCCCCTTGCTCGATCACACTCAGGTGCTCTTTGGCAGCAACCTCGGCAACGCCAGCAGCCACGACACACGCAACCTGCCCATCATGCTCTTCGGCGGCGGCTTCAAGCACGGCCAACACCTCGCTTTTGACCGCACCAACAACACCCCGCTCTCCAATCTCTTCGTCTCCATGCTGCAAGGTTTCGGCATCGAAACCGAGAAGTTCGGAGCCAGCAACGGAACGCTCGCAGGACTCAATCACGCATGAAAACACTGCTCCTCCTCACCGCCCTCGCTTTCACCTCCCTCCACGCCGCCGAGCCGCCGAAAACGCAGATGACCCTGCCCGGCAAGCTGCTGCTGAGCGAGGACTTCGCCCAGCCCATCACCTTCGCCAAATCCATCGACCGCAGCGTGCATCCCGGCACCTGGACCGAGGGCTGGCGAGTCATGAATGGCACCTGGACGCAGGTCGATGGCGGCATTCGCGGCATCGTCAAACCCAAGGTCTATCCCGCCGCCACACTGCATCTGCCGCTCGTGTATCAGGACGCCATCATCCAGGTCGATGTGCGGCTCGATGACATCCCGCTCGACGATCCGCCGAAGCACGACTCCAACAGCGTAGGCGTCGTTTTGCGTGAAGGCAACGCCGCCCACATCGCCTCCGCACGCCTCGGCAAAGGCGGCCTCTCTGCAGGCAAGGACAAGACCAAGGCTCGCAAGATTGAAGGCATCATCGTCGATGACGCTGAAGTCTCCTTCGGCAAACAAGCCCTGCCCATCAAGCCCGGCGAATGGCACACGCTCGTCATCGAAGTGCGCGGCGAGGACATGCTCTCCACCGTCGATGGTGGCAGCCCCGTGTTCGGCTCTCACCCGGTCGTCGGCCTGCCCAAAGGCATCCTCAGCTTCGGCACGCCCCGCAGCGTCAGCTATCGCAACCTCCGCGTCTTCGAGGCCCTGCCTAATCCCGCCTGGGAGACGAACAAGAGCGTGATTTTGAAGTCGTCTGCGGCGAGCAAGAAGTGAGGCGATTCGGCATCCATCGGCGAGCGATCTGCGGTCACGGAAAGTTGGTCAGACAGGAAAATTGTGAGTGTCTCGGCTGGGCCGCACATTCCCGAAACATTTTTCGGCAAATGATCCGGTGACTGGCAACGAGTTGGTGTTGGCGCCACCATGCCTCCGCCGATCAACTCACCTCAGCATGACCAGTTTCTCCGCCTCTATGCGGAGCATGAGCTGGCGTTGCAAACGTTTGTGCGGTCGCTGCTGCCGACACGACAGGAGGCCTTGGAGGTGATGCAGGACGTGATTGTGGCGCTGTGGCAGGGATTTGTCTCGGCGGAGGAGTTTCGCGCTGTCGAGATTTTGCACGGTGGGGCGTATTCTCGGGCACCCCATGCCCGCCCCAGAAGACATCACCGCCACCTTGCTTGCCGAGCGCCTGCCGCTCACGGCGTTCTTTGCCAGTGTGACGCGGGATTTTCATCTGGCGGAGGATGTCTTTCAAGAGGTGTGCGTGAAGGCGGTGGCGCGGGCGGAGAGCTTTGAGACGACGGCGCATCTCATGAACTGGGCACGGCTGGCCGGGAAAAATCGCGCCATCGACATCCTGCGGGCGCGGGATGGGCGTTATGTCGGCCTTAGCGATGAAATGCTGGCTCTGCTGGCTCATGAGTGGCCTGATGAATCGAAGGTCGATGCCATGCAGGAGGCGCTGGATCACTGCATCACGCAGATCACGCCGAACAACCGCGAGTTGCTGCGCCTGCGCTACTTCGAGCGCCGCAACTGCACCGACGTGGCCGCGATCATGGGTCGCAAGATCGAAACCGTCTATCAAGCGCTCGCCCGCCTGCACAAAACCCTCGGCGACTGCATTCGCGCCCGCCTTCAAACCGACTCCGCCTCATGAACGACACCGATTTCCTCGCTCAAGCCATGCGCTACCAAGACGGTGTGCTCACGCCGGATGAACTCGCCGCGTTCGAAGCCGTGATGCGCGATGATTCGTCGAAACGCCAGCTCTTCGCCGACACCCAGGTCCGCTCGATGGCGCTGCATGATCGGTTTCGGCAGGAGGCTTTCCGGGGTGACAAAGACACTCCTGTCTGTGAATCGAAGCGAACAGACAAGAGTGTCTGTTTCACCTGGATCACCCGCCCCATTACCGCCATGGCTGCCGGGCTAGTCATCGGCCTTTTCAGCGCGTCGATTGTCTGGGCCATCTCAGCGCCCAAAGCGACCACTGAGAGGCTCTTTTCGCTCCTGAACGGCTCATTCGATGAAACTCGTCTGGAACGCGGTTTCCCTCACCAAACCGGTTTTTGGAGCGGTGATGAGGCCGAGATCCACGAAGGCCAACTTCGCTTCATCGCCCCCGGAAGCGACTCGGGCGATCCCACGGGCCGAGCGATCTCCTGCGATGTTTTCCAACTCGTCGATCTGCATCCGCTTAGGCAAGCGCTGAACCCAGAAGGCGACTCCGTGCTCGAACTCAGCGCCGATTTTCGCGATGGACGTGCCCCCAACACAAAACCCTCTGTGTCCTTCTTTGGTCAGCTCTACCTTTTCTCAGGCGATCCCGGCTCCCTGCATCAAACCTGGCCGCAAAGCATCCCGGAAGCCCTCGCCAGCGGCAGCGCTCAGGTCACCACACTCGGCTCCGATGCTAAAGGTGTGCGCACCCTCACTGCGAAGTGCCTCATTCCCGCTCAAGCCGACTTCGCCGTCATCCAAATCGCCGCCCGCCCCAATCTTCGACCAGCCAAGCTCGATGGTCTCTCCGCTGACAACGTGAAGCTGACTTTGAAAAACCATCCTGCCTTGCCTGTGCGCATCGTGCAGCGGTGATGTCGAGTATCACCGAAGTTCTCCGTATTCTCCAAGATGATCCGTCCAATCTTCCTTCTACTCGTTGCCTCCACCGCCGTCGCTCTCGACTACCCGCACGTCACCGCCGAACCGCAAAAGACCGGCTGGCCGCTCACGGCCGACGAACGCGCTTATGTCATCGACAAGCCGGAGTATGAGCGCCGACCGGGTCGCGAGTCGAACAAGCATCTGCCGCAACTTTGGCCGCAGGTGCCGAGCGCAGGCCACTTCGGCGGCGACTCGTGGCTGAAGCTTCACGAAGCCCATGTGAAGACCGTGCAGGCCAATCAAGGCCCGCTGGATGTGCTGCTCGTCGGCGACAGCATCACGATTCAGTGGGGCGACTCATGGAAGAAGCATTTTCCTGATCTCAAAGCCGTGAATATCGGCATCGGCGGCGACAAAACGCAGAATGTGCTCTGGCGGCTTGACCACGGCGGTGTCGAGGGACTTCAGCCGAAGGCGATTGTGCTCATGATCGGCAACAACAACATGTTCCTCACCCCCGAGACCGGCATCGAGTCCGCCGCGCTCGGCATTCAGATGTGCGTGAAGAACCTCCGCGAGAAGTTCCCTGCCACCGCGATCATCGTGGCGAAGATCCTGCCTGCTCATGCACCCGGCAATCGCTTCTACGAAGACATCAAGAAGACCAATGCCGCGCTCGACCCGCTCAAGCTCGACAGTGATGCCAACGTGAAGGTGCTCGACCTGTGGAGCGATTTCACCAATGCCGACGGCACGATCAAGAAGGACCTCTTCACGCCGGACAACATCCATCTCTCGCCCGCAGGCTATGCCGTGTATGCGGAGAAGTTGAAGCCTCTGCTGAAGTGATCTCCAAAATCGTCTCGGATGAGCCGTATTCGCCTCATGCTTCGCTCTTGCTTTCTCATCGCTTGCCTTGTCACACCGTTGGCTGCGCTCCATGCTGCTGACACACAGTCCATTCAGATCACCGACCGCACGGTCGTTTTCACGCACACGAGCACGGATGCGAAGGACCCGGCGAACGCTTCGGGCTACAATCTGGGGCCGAGCATCGCGGTGCTGCCAGATGGGCGGGTGATGGCGGTGTGGTTTTCGTCGCCTTCGGAGGGCGCGGCGTCGCAGCGCATCGTGCAGGCGTTTTCATCGGATCAAGGCCGCACCTGGGGCGCGGCGAGCGTGTTGCAGGACTTTGCGGGACGCGCTGATTTTGATCCGGTGCTGTTCGTTGCCGGGAGCGAGACGTTTCTCTTTTTCTCCGCCTTCACGCCGCAGATCGACATCTACTTCCGTCGCAGCACCGACTCCGCGAAGACGTGGACCGAGCCGGTGAAGATGAACCAGCCAAACCACACCACACGCTCCAATGGCATCCGCCTCTCCTCGGGCGAACTCCTCGTGCCACTGCACCTGCGTGGGACAAAGGCCGGCGGCGTGTTGAAATCGAGCGATGGCGGCCAGACGTGGAAGCGCTTTGGCGCAGTGGCGAATCCCGAAGGCCAAGGCGGTGAGCCGACCATCGCGGAGACAAAATCCGGCGCGGTTCACATGATCCTGCGCACCAAGGACGGCCAGCTCTGGCGCTCCATCAGTCGCGACAAAGGCGAAACTTGGAGCGCGACTGAGAAGACCGGCCTCACGGCCACCTCCAGCGCCAGCCATCTGCTTTGCACCCTCGATGGCACCCTCGTCCTCACCTCCAATCCAGGCCCCGTCCCACTCCGCTTTCCTTTGCTTCTTCGCACCTCACGCGATGAAGGGAAGACCTGGAGCGAACCGACCTTGCTCGCCGATCGCCCCCAGAAAGTCGGCGGCTGGTCCTCCTGCTATCCCAGTTTGACCGAACTACCCGACGGCACGCTCGTCGCCCTGTGGGCGCAGATCAAAAGCTCGACCGGTGAGCTGTATGGGGACATTCACTCGGCGCGAATCACACTGAAGGATTGAACTTCACTTCATGAACGGCTTAGTCTGTAAAGAGTGCAGTGGGCCGATGCCATAGGCGGATTCGGTGTTTGAGCGCGGCACGCTTCGCACTTTCTTCCTCGCCGGATGCGCCTACTACGCTTTGCCTGCGAGGCAATGACATGGGGATCGCATCAAGGCAGCGCTGAATGCCTTTTCTGAAAATACTTCGTTAAATCGTGAGTGTGTCGGCAGCGATAGGGTGACGACGTATTGCTTCCCGCATGGATTCCGACAACCACTCCACTGCATCACCTGACCCGAATGAGGGTTTTCTGCGGCTGTGGACGCATCATGAGCCGGAGTTGAGGGCGGTTGTGCATGCTTGCATCCCGCGAGCGGC
>CAXNGR010000052.1:0-10635 GCA_964201265.1 Verrucomicrobiaceae bacterium | reverse complement strand
AGCCTTGGCCGTGCGCTCCGGTGATTTTTCACGAATCAGCAGCCATCCAGTCAGCAGAAACGCCCCGCAGAGGCTGAGCACCAGCACCGCCGCCATCGCAAGCAAACCGCTGTTGCATCTGATGAAATTTCCCAGCGTCGAACCCGCATGAGATTTCGCTTCTGCCTCCTCCTCTTCTTCGGCAGCCAGCATGTACCGATGCAGCGCATCTCTGAGCTCCAGGACATTTGCCTGCCGTGAATGAGGCTGTTTGTGCATCGCCCGCAGCAGGGCACCGTCAAAGTAATGCTGTGCCGTCAGCATCAGCTTCTCGGGCCTCATTCGGCGGTTCAGGGCGATGCCTGTGACCTGCGCGGTGGAAAGAGTCTTGAGGCAAATGGAGGCATAGGCTGGCACAGCCTCGCGAATCAGACGGCGCAAGTCGTCCAGGCTGGCTGGCATCTGCGGCAGGGTGAAGGGCAGGTGTCCGGTGAGCAGCTCAAACAACAGGACGCCCAGCGCATGAATGTCACACGGCGTGTTGATCTTGCCGCCATTCGCCTGCTCCAGCGGTAAATAAGCAGCAGGAGAGCGGAGCGTGCCTGCCGGGTGGATCAAGGCCGTCCCCATCGCGTGCGCGAAGCCGAAGTCCGTGATCTTGAAGGCGGGCCGACCTTCGTCATCCCACTGCACCAGCACATTTCCAGGCTTCAGTCCGCCGTGTGCCACGCCTTTCTGATGCGCGTGATGCACCGCGTCGCACACCTGGAGAAACAGCCGCACCCGCGCCCGCAGCGGCAGTTTTTGATCATCGCAGAACCGTGTGATCGGCATGCCCGCTGCCAATTCCGAGATCAGGTACGGCTTCCCGTTCTTCGTCATGCCACAGGCATAAAATTTAGAGATGCCTGGGTGATCCAGCAAGGCGAGCGCTGACTCCAGCGCCGCATGCCGCAGCAGAAAATCGTTCGCGTGGGTGTCCGCGATCTTCACCGCCACACCATGCGCAGCTAGATCGGTGCACTCCGCCATCCACACCACCGAGCTCACGCCCTCGCCGACGATTTGCAGCAAATGGCAGCCTGCCAGCTCATCCCCCGTCTTTTCATCGTCCAGGCCGGGCGCGGTGGCGGCTTTCAAGCGGCCCGTCCCAGGGCTGAAATGCCCGCGCAGGCGACCCCAAACCGCATTCCAAACACCCGAATCAACCTGGCACTCTTTCGCCAGGAAGCGATGACGCTCTAGGTGCTGGGCATGCTTGAGAGCCTCTTGGAAGAGCTCCTCAACACGGGCTGGATCGGCATTCATGGGGATCGCATAGGACAATCATCCCATGCGTCTCCCGTCCTTCTTTAGATATTGAATCAGTGTTCAAACACTTCTTAACACCCCTTCACCGGACTACGTCACCCACCAGCAGGATCGCACCGGGATAAAATGCAGTGGCGTCAAAGCGTTCCGGCTTGTCGATCTTGTTGCCGTTCTTCGCCAGGATCTGCGCCTTGTCCGGCTGCTCAGGATGAATCTCGATTTTCACCGTGTGGACAGCGTCCTCCAGGTCCGTGCCGATCATGAGCGCACTCAGCCTGTGGTAGGTGCAGTAGGCGTCAAAGCGCGGCAACACCTTCACCGGCTGATCATCCAGCGTCACGTTCACCTGACCGCCGTCCGGGCCGATGATGTCGTAAATCGAGCAGCGCGTGCCCTTGAACTGAAACGTGATCGTGTCGCCCGGTTTGGTCCCCTTGTGCAGCGTCGTCATACGGTTTGCCCAGCGCTTGCCGAAGTCGTCCGTCTTTGAATCAAGCAGCGCGAAGCCTTCCGAGAGCTTCGCGGCTGTGATCGGCAGCAGCTTGGCCTGTTCGTAGTTCGTGGCGATGAATGGCGCACCCAAAACATGAGCGGCTGGCGTTTTCGAAGCCGCCATAATCGGCTCCAGCGAGCGCACAATGGCCTGAAGATACAGTTCGTGACCGGTTTCGACATGCGGATGCACGCTGTCCGGCGCGAAGACGAATTTTCCTTCGAGAGCCTTCTTCTCTTCGTCTGTCTTCGGCAGCTTGGCCTTCCACGCGAGTTTTCCCTCTTTTGCCAGTTTGGCGACTTCCATCGCCATGTGGATCGTCGGAATGCTGTAGTGATCGGCGATCTTTTCCATCGCGCTCGCCGAGCGCTGGAACTTGCCTTCGAGCATCGCCGGAGCGAGCGCCTCGGTCAGCGTATAAACAAAGCAGATGTCGCACTCCGGCAGCGCTTTCTACGTCTGCCGCACGATGCCCTCCATGCAGCGAAAAATCTGCTCCGGCTGCGCACCGCCGTCATTCACCGCGAATTCGACAAACAACAGGTCCGGTTTGTGATCCAGCACGTCCTGCTTCAGCCGAAACACACCGAGATCCGAGCCTGTACCGCCGATGGCCGCGTTGATCTCGCTGAACTTCGCCTGCGGCCAGGTTTTCTGAAAGTGCGCCAGCGTTTTCGGTCGCCAGCCGTTCTGCGCTGTGATTGAACCGCCAAGGTAGCCGATCTTGATCTCTGCGCCCGCCGTGTTCGCCTTGGTAAGGAAATTCGGCAGCCCACTGCGCGGACGACATTCCTGGGCGGGCACCAGTGGAAACTCCTCCGCAGCGTGAGTGGAAACGAGCAAGAGCAGGAACAAGAAATGACGCAGCATAAAGGGTTGGATTGAAAGGATTCTCCGCCAGCATGCGAAGCAAATTTCCATGAACAACTTCGACTTTCGCCCGCACCTGCAACGCGGCCTCGCGATCCCCGCGCATCCGCTGGCGCTCGACTCCCATCGCAAACTCGACGAGCGGCGGCAACGGGCGCTTTCTCGTTACTACATCGCCGCCGGAGTCGGCGGTCTAGCCGTCGGCGTGCATACCACGCAGTTTGCCATCCGCGATCCGCAGGTCGGTTTGTTCAAGCCGGTGCTCGAACTGGCGCAGGAGGAGATGAATCGAGCTGCAAAGCCGCTCGTGCGCATCGGCGGCATCTGCGGCGCGACGAAACAAGCCGTCGCTGAGGCCGCCTTGCTGAACGAACTCGGCTATCACGCCGGTTTGCTCAGTCTCGGGGCGCTGCGTGATGCCACGGAGGATGCATTGATCGCCCATTGTCGTGCCGTGGCGGAAATCATCCCGGTCGTGGGCTTCTATCTTCAACCCAGCGTCGGCGGTCGTGTGCTGAGGCATTCGTTCTGGCGTCGCTTCGCTGAAATCGACAACGTCGCCGCCATCAAGATCGCCCCGTTCAATCGCTACCAGACGCTCGATGTCGTGCGCGCTGTGATCGAGGCCGGGCGGGATGACATCGCGCTCTACACCGGCAACGACGACAGCATCGTGGCTGATTTCGTAACGCCATTTCATTTCGGCGGCCAAGAGCGCCGCATTGTCGGCGGCTTGCTCGGCCACTGGTCGGTCTGGACGCGCCGCGCAGTCGAACTGCTCGAACAATGCCAGAACGCCGACGCCACGCCCGATCTGCTGCGCCTTGGCGTGGAAGTCACTGACAGCAACGCGGCCTTCTTCGATGCCGCGAACGCGTTTCGCGGCTGCATCGCCGGTCTGCATGAGGTTTTGCGCCGCCAGGGCCTGCTGGAGGGCCTGTGGTGCCTCGACGAGCACGAAACCCTCAGCCCCGGCCAGCTAGACGAGATCGACCGCGTCTATCAAGCCTACCCACACCTCAACGACGACGCATTCGTCGCCGAGCATCGGGACGAGTGGCTGCGCTGCTGAAAAAAGAAGCGATCCCATGGCTGCGTTCGGCATCAACGCCCCGATTTCGACCGCCAAGCGCAAAGGACGGCTGGTGGTGTGAGTTTTGAGGATTACAATCGCCCCATGCCTCTCACCCACCCACGCGTCGAAGTCAGCATCGGCACCCAGCGCTTGCGTTTGTTCGACGCTGCGCACTTGGTCAACGAATGGGCCTGCTCCACGTCAAAATTCGGCATAGGCTTCACCGAAGGCAGCAACAAGACGCCGCTGGGCAGCTTTGTGGTCAAAGAGAAGCACGGCGATGGCGCGGGTAGCGGCACGATTTTCAAATCCCGGCAGCCGGTCGGCCAGTGGACACCCGGGATGGACACGAAGTCTGATTTCGTCCTTACCCGCATCCTGTGGCTGCACGGCCTGGAGCCGCGCAATGCGAACACTTTTCAGCGCTATATTTACATCCACGGCACCAACGATGAAAACAGCATCGGCCGCCCAGCCAGCCACGGCTGCGTGCGCTTGCGGAACCGGGATGTGATCGAGCTGTTCGATCTCGTGCCGGTGGGGACGCCGGTGTGGATTGGGGAATGAGTTCCAAGTTTCAAGTTCGGCTGCCGATCCATCCAACTTGAAACCTGGAACTTGGAAGTCACTGGAGCAGCCCGAGCGATTTCAGAAACGCATCCGTCTTCTTCATCGTGTCGTCAAAGAGCACCTTGTCGCGCATGAGATAGCCGTGAGCACCGCCGTCGTTCACATCGAGTTCGCTCCGGTTTCCGGCTTTGAGCATGGCTTCATGAAAAGCTTTGGCGCCAGCGAAGGGCGTCACCGTGTCGCCGGTGCCGTGGAAGATGAGCGTGGGTGGCAATCCAGCGCGGACGTTGTGTGCCGGGGACAGTTCCTGCCAGCGTTCGCCGATCTTGGCCTGTCCGTAGCCTTCCTTAGAAGTGTCGATGACTGGGAAGAGCAGCACGAGCGCGTTTGGCGAGGCAGAGACGGCAAGATCGTCGCCTTCCTCATTCACCTTGTCGAAAAGCGCCGTCGAAACCGCCAAATGGCCGCCTGCTGAACCACCGCTGACGATGATCTTCTGCGGATCAATGCCGAGTTCAGCCGCATGCACACGAAGGTGCCGCATTGCAGAACGCGCATCCTTCACGCAGTCAAACACGCTGACGCCGGTCTTCGCACTGTGCAGGCGATAAGACATGCTGATGCCGACAAGACCGAGCTTCGCGTAATGCGCAGCAAACGGATACATGCGCGGTGGCGCACCGCCCGTCCAACCGCCGCCGTGAATGATGAGGTAGCAGGCACGTTTATCGCCCGGCTTGAAGCCTGCTGGCTCAAAGACGTGCAGTTGCAGCTCACGCTCGGCGATTGTCTTGTAAACGACGATTTGCGATGGCTTCAAATCCTTCGCCAGCGTGTCCACGGCATCGGGAGCCTTGGCTTTGGCGGAGGTTTGGGCGAGGGCGGGAGCGGCGAAGAGCAGGAGAACGGCAAAGAGGTGGCGCATGAGGCTCTTTGAACGACGTAGAACAGGTTTTCTAACCCGTTCAGATGCGAGTTGGCAAACTCGTGTCACGGCGTGGAATGCCAGCGATCTCACTTTTGGCCTGAGGCGAGCAGTTTCATGGTGGAATGGAAACGTCATCGCTTGAAGCTGGCTTCTGTCCTCAGTTCGAACACTCCAGGACTGTGGGCGAGCCCTCGCCGAGCGCTTATTTCCGTGAAGGGTTTTGGATTTGAGCTGAAGGAGAGCCGCCGGTCACACCGATTATAACACCCGCTATGAATACCCAACCTGCACCCCTCTCACGCCGCCGCTTCGTCGGCGCGGCTGGCCTCGTCGCCGGCAGCATGATCACCCGTCCGCTATTCGGCCAAAATGCCGCAAGCAATAAACTCAACGTCGCCCTCATCGGCGTGTGGGGCCGTGGGCTCGCGCACTACAACTCCATCGCGGAGGAAAACGTTGTCGCGTTGTGCGACATCAATGAGGCGCGTTTTCCAGACGCGCTGAAGCGCTTCCCTGGAGCCACGACTTACATCGACTGGCGCAAGTGCCTCGATCATAAAGACCTCGACGCCGTCGTCGTCTGCACGCCGGACCACACGCATGCCTTCATCGCGAACTGGGCGCTGAAACGCGACCTGCACTGCTACTGCGAGAAGCCGCTCGCCATCACGGTGAACGAGGCCCGCACCGTGCGTGCGACGTGGGAGTCGAAGAAGGGCAAACTCGCCACGCAGGTCGGCATGCAGCGTCATGAGCAGCCGAACTTCAACCGAGTGAAGGAACTCATCCGCGACGGTGCCATCGGCGAGCTGAAAGCTGCCTACGCGTGGGGCAATCGCCAGATTCCGAAGCCCGGCTACTTCCCCGAAGAAGGCACACCACCGAAAGGCTTCCATTATGACCTGTGGCTCGGCCCTGCGCCCTTCCACCCCTACAATCCCGCCTATTTCTCGGGTGGAGCCGGCGCGAACTGCCTCTCTTGGAACATGTTCTGGGACTTCGGTGCCGGACAGATCGGCGACATGGGCAGCCACACGATGGACCTGCTCTGGAACGCCGTGGATGCCAAACTCCCCACCTCCGCCGAGGCCAAAGGCGAGGCCTTCAACTCCGATGTGACGCCGGTGAACTGCGAATCGCACTTCGAACATCCCGCCAACGACTGGCGCGGGCCGATCACCATCAGTTGGTATCAAGGCGGTGCGATGCCGCGCTCGCCAAAGCCTTCCATCGACCTCTCCAAAATCGGCCATGGTGCGATGTTTAAGGGCACGAAGGGCTTCATCATTGCTGACTTCGACTCCCGAATGATCATTCCCTTCGGTGACGACGCGGACCTCAGCTACTACAAGCCGCGCAAAAAGGAGGACCAGTTCGCCGATGTCGGGAAAGGCAACTTCCAGAAGCAGTGGTTCGACGCCTGCAAAGACCCGAGCAAGAAGACCGCCTGCGACTTCGGCTACAGCGCCGACATGATCGAAATGATGCTTCTCGGCCTCGTTGCGTATCGCACCGGCAAAAAGATCAGCTACGACGGCAAAACCGGCACCAGCCCCGATACCCCTGAAGCCAACGCCTTCATGAAGAAGGAATATCGCGACGGCTGGAACATCGACGGCTGAGTCCCACATGAATCCATCCGAACCAACCGCCGCCCTTGGCATCATTGGCATGGGGCTGATGGGCGGCGCGTTGATGCGGATGGCCGGTGCTTCACATGGCTGGGACCTTGACGCGGGGCGCTGTGTGAATGCAGCGACCGCGAGTGAGATCTTCGAGCACTGCGAGATCATTTTCTTCTGCCTGCCAAACTCCCACATCGTTCGTGAGGTGCTGAACGCAGCGAATTTGAAGCCCGGGCTCATTCTCATCGACGCCACCACCGGCGATCCTGCCGAAATGGCCGCGCTTGGAACCGAACTGGCCGAAAAAGGCGTTCACTACCTTGATGCGACCGTCTCCGGCAGCAGTGCGCAGCTTTTGCAACGCGACGTGCTCATCATGGTCGGCGGTGACGTAGCGATCTTTGAGCAATGCCGTGGTCTGTTTGCCAAATTCGCTCGCGATGTCGTTCACGTCGGACCCTGCGGCAGCGGCGCGAAGATGAAACTCGTAACGAATCTCGTGCTCGGCCTCAATCGGGCTGCCTTGGCCGAAGGGCTGGTGTTTGCACAACAAATCGATCTCGATCTAACGCAGACTCTCGATGTCATGCGCCGATGCATGGCCTACTCGCGCATCATGGACACGAAGGGTGAAAAAATGATCACGCAGGACTTCACGCCGCAGGCAAAGCTCTCGCAGCATTTGAAAGACGTTCGCCTCATGCTCGCCGCCAGTTCGACCAAACTGCCGCTGAGCGAAACGCATCGCGTACTGCTCGAAAAAGCCGAATCACTCGGTTTTGGCGACGCAGACAACAGCGCCGTCATCAAAGCCATTCTGGAGTCATGAGCGCCGCCCAACGATACTTGGTGCTTATCACCGCATTCCTCGCGCTCGTCTTCGACGGCGTTGAACTCGGCCTCATGCCGGTGGCATCGCTCTCCGTGTCGAAAAGTCTGTTGGGGACATCTTTCATGTCCGAACTCGGCGGCGAGTGGTTTGCGCGCTTCACCGCCGCTCTCATGCTCGGCGCAGCCATCGGCGGCATCGCACTCGGCAGTCTCGGTGATCGCATCGGTCGCACTCGCGCCATGAGCGTGTGCATTTTGTTCTATTCCATCTTTGCTGCCATGGGTGCCTATGCGCAGGATCAGTGGCAAATGCTCGCGCTGCGTTTCCTCGTCGGCCTTGGTGTCGGAGGTTTGTGGCCCAATGGCATCGCGCTCGTCTCCGAATGCTGGTCCGGTGCGTCACGCCCTCTCGTCTCCGGTGCGATGATGGCCGGACTCAACGCCGGCATCCTTCTCTTGTCCCAACTCGCCCGCGCTTGGCCCATCACGCCGGATTCGTGGCGCTGGTTGTTTCAATTCGCCGGTGCTCCGGCGCTGCTCGGCATCTTTGTGCTCATCGCGCTGCCCGAGTCGCCCAAGTGGCTCGCGAATCGTGGTGTGAAACAAAAAGTCGCCCCGCTGCGCGAGTTGTTTCAGCCACAGCTCATTCGTTTCACAATCATCGGCATCCTCCTCAGCTCCATTCCGATGATCGGCGCTTGGTCGGCCAGCAAGTGGATGATTCCGTGGGCCGACAAAGTCGCCGGAGCCACGAACGTCGGCTACAAAGCCGCCACGCAGGGCTGGTGGGCGCTCGGAGCCACGCTCGGCAGTTTCGCCGGTGCTCAGCTCGCGAGCTGGCTCGGTCGTCGTTTCAGCTACGGCCTCATCAGCCTCGCCACCGTCACAATCACCTTCGCAATGTTCCAGCTCACCGCGCCTTTGCAGTCGTCCTTCCATCCCATCGTGTTCGCACAAGGTTTCGTCGCCACGTTGTACTTCGGCTGGCTTGCCTTGTATTTGCCGGAGCTGTTTCCCACGCGTGTTCGCGCCACCGGCAGCGGCCTCGCTTATAATTCGGGCCGCTTTGCCACCGCGTTTGGCGTTTTGGCCGCAGGATTTCTCTTCACCGCGCTTGGTGGCGATTATCCGCGCGTGGGAACGATCTGCGCCAGCATCTACGCCCTCGGTCTCATCGTCATCTGGTGGGCACCCGTCACAAAGGCGGAGGACCTGTCATAGCAGCCGAAAGAAAGCAGGCGTGAGTTCCATACTTGTTCTGCGTCCATCGCCGCACCTGCCATGCTCAAGATTCTCGCTCCCGCCGAAAAACGCAGCGCCTTCTGTGATGGCGTGTCGCGTCGCAACTTCATCAAAGTCGGTGGCCTGGGCTCACTCGGCCTGTCTTTGCCGAAGCTACTGGCGTTGGAGAATCAGGCGGGCATCCGCAACTCGCACAAGTCGGTCATCCTGATCTATCTAGTTGGCGGTCCGCCGCATCAGGACATGTTTGATTTGAAGCCGAATGCTCCGCGCGAGATCGCCGGACCGCACAAGCCCATCGGCACGAATGTCGATGGCATCCAGATCTGCGAACTCTTCCCGCGCATGGCGAAGATGATGGACAAATTTACCATCATCCGCTCGCTCGTCGGTGCGCAGGCCGGTCACGACGCGATCCAGTGCTACACCGGTTTCCCGAATCGTGTGGGCACCGTCCCGCCCGGCGGCTGGCCGCAGTTCGGCAGCGTGGTCGGCAAATTGAAGGGTGCCTTTGACCCTGCCGTGCCGCCTTTCGTCAGCATGTGCTACGACTGCACGCACGGCCCTTACAATGAGCCCGGACCCGGCCTGCTCGGCTCCGCTAGCGACGCCTTCCGTCACATGGGGCCGAGCCGTGGTGATCTCACGCTGCAAGGCATCACCTATGACCGGCTCTCCGATCGCGCGAAGCTGCTCACGAGCTTCGATAACTTCCGCCGCGACGTCGATGCGAGCGGAAAGATGGACGCGATGGACACCTTCACCCAGCAGGCCATGGGCGTGCTCACCTCGTCGAAGCTGGCCGATGCGCTCGACCTTTCCAAAGAAGACCCGCGCCTCGTCGAGCGCTATGGCACAGGTGACACCGTGAAACGCATCGATGAAAACGGCGCGCCACGCGTACCTCAGAGCTTCCTCACCGCACGTCGTCTCGTCGAGGCCGGTGCGCGTGTCGTCACGGTGAACTACAGCAAGTGGGACTGGCACGGCGGAGCAGGGAACGACATTTTCTCTCGCGAGCGCGAGGACTTCCCTATCTTTGACAAAGGCATCACCGCGCTCGTCGAGGACCTGCATCAGCGTGGCCTCGACAAAGACGTCACCGTGCTCGTGTGGGGCGAATTTGGCCGCACGCCGATCATCAGCAAGCAAGTCGGCCGCGATCACTGGCCGCGCGTCGCCATGGCGCTGCTCGCTGGCGGTGGCATGCCGATGGGCCAGGTCATCGGATCCACGGATCGACTCGGTGGCGAGGCCGACAGCCGCCCCGTGACCTTCGCCGAGGTCTTTGCCACGCTGTATCGCAATCTAGGCATCGATGTGGCCACCACCACCGTTACCGACACCAAGGGCCGCCCGCATTACCTCGTCGAAAACGGCGCGTTGCCCATCCGCGAGCTGATTTGATCAAGTTCAGAGGTTTCGTGCCGTAAGACTCGCATGAGAGTCCTCTTCATCGCCTGTTTCGTCTTCGCCACCTCCGCTCTTCACGCCGCCGAATTCCGCGCCGGTGCCGCCACCAGCAACATCACGCCGGAGCTGGGCAGCTCGATCAACGGCGGCTTCCAGGACGGTAAAACGCTCGTCATTCACGATGAACTCAACGCCCGCTGCCTCGCGCTCGATGATGGCAAGACAAAGCTCGTGTTCGTCGTCGCGGACAGTTGTGTGATCGGACGTGGCATCTTTGATGAGGCGAAGAAGCTGGTGA
>CAXNGR010000051.1:0-10696 GCA_964201265.1 Verrucomicrobiaceae bacterium | reverse complement strand
ATGCCGGTGCGCTCACCCACGCCGAGGATTTTGCCGACCTTAGTGATGTTGGCGATGCCGGCAGCATTACCATAGCGGTAAAAGAAGCAGTTGCAGGACATCATGATGGCGTCGCTGAGGCCGATGGTGCCGTGCGAGCCGCCTCCCTGTCGCTGAATCCAGCATTGCATGGAGGTGTTCCCGTAAGTGACGCTGCCGCTGCAGTTGAAGCGGTTCTTTTGAATGCCCGCCAAGCAGCCCGCAAAGGAGATGGGAATCTTGTAAGTCGAGCCCGGTGCGAAACCCTGCACCGCGCGGTTGAGTAGCGGCACGGTTTTGCTCTCGTTCAATGCCACCCAGTCTGACTCCTGGATGCTTGGGATGAACTGGTTTTGATCGTACGAAGGCACGGAGGCCATTGCCAGCACTTCTCCGGTAGCCGGGTCGATGACCACCACCGCGCCGCGACCGACCCCGCCATCGCGCAAAGCTTTGTCAGCAATGATCTGCATGCGCACATCTAGTGTGAGGTAAACATCATTGCCTTTGCGCGGCTCCTCGTATTCCTCTGGAACCTCACCGACCGGCCGACCACGCTGGTCGCGTTGCATCACGCGTGCGCCCGGCTTGCCTCGCAGGTGGGTGTCGAAACTTTTTTCCACGCCTGCCCCACCGAAATCATCCGGCACATAATAATCCCAGCCTTTCCGCTCCTCGGTGGAAGCCCGCTGGTCATCTGGCAGCCGCACGTATCCGATGATGTGGCAGGCTAGCGCTTTGAGCGGGTAAACACGCGAAGCGCGCTCGGCCACCGTGACGCCTGGCAGGCCGAGATTGTGCTCCGCGATGCGGCTGAACTCCGTGAAGGTCAGGTCATCGCGGTAAACCCACGGCACCGCGCCGCCAAAGCTGCGGTAATGCACTCGCAGGGAGTCGGTGGCGTAGCCTTTGTCCACACCCATCTCGCGCATGCGCGCAGCGATGGTCTCCTCAAAGATCGCGTAGATGTCGAGCTCCGGTTTCTTCCGGCGGATGCCCCGCTCGATGACTTCAAACGTGACCTCGGGCAGCGGCTTTTTAGTTTTCTTAGCCTCTCGTTTGTACTCAGTGACGACCTCGGCCAGATTCACACGGACTTCGAAGCTGGCTTTATTCGAGGCCAAGACCACACCGTTGCGGTCCTTGATCTCACCACGCGGGCCGGGAATGCGTGCGCGTTCTTTTTTCGCCCCCGGGATCATCTTCACAAACTCCTCTCGGCGGTCGATCTGGAGCGACCACAGCCGGAACACGAGAAGCCCAAACCCGGCCAGAATGACGAGGGTCAGAAGATAGAGTCGGAAATGATATTTAACGACCATCGAATCGGTACCTCAGGCCATCGTATTTGATCTCGTAGCTCGACACGCGTGCCAGCGAGTAAAGCAGCAGGAAAATCAGCGGGGAGGCCAGCATCGCCAGCAGCGTGTCAGTGATCATTTTCGACCACAGGCCAGATGGAAAGTGCAGCGATCCCCGCAGGAAGGTGATGATGAGAAACTGCGTCAGCAGCCACACAAACGTGGCCACACCCACCATCAGAACCGGGAGTTCCAAGCGACCGCGCTTGAACAGTGGGCGGATGCCTTGCATCAGCGAACCCAGCATGCCAAAGAGCACGATCGATAGCCCGAAGGGCAGGGAATGGCTGCCAGCGCCCAGCTCAGAGTCCTCCCCTGTGCCGAACAAATCCTCGACGCCCGCCATGCTTTCCGTCACACCTTGAAGATGTCGCGCATCCCACAAAAATCCGGTGATAAACGCGAGCACCAACATCATCGAAAAAGGCGCGGCCACTGATGAGCAGAAGAAAAACACCGCTGGCAGGAACAGCGTGGCGTACTGGGCAATCTCCAACCCAGGAATGAACTCCTGCACCATGAAGGTGAGCAGCAGTAGGATGATGGAGATCGGGTGAAACAGCATGAGGGTCAGGGCTTGGTGGTGGCCGGTGGTTCCGGCGTGGGCACGACTGCCTGCATCTCGATCACAAAGACGTGATCCAAGGACGAGAAGTCAACGGCTGGTTCGACGATGGCCTCTCCAGAAATTTCCCGGTTTTCAAATCGCTTCACGCGTCCCAGCAGCAGATCGGGAGGAAAAACGCCCCCCTCGCCGGAAGAGTACACGGATGCACCGGCATTGATGTTCGCATTGCGGCTCAGAAAGCGCAGATGCAGCTCTGGGCGCACCTCCAGTGCGGCACGCTCACCCGCCAGGATGCCCTGCTCAAGTGTTCCTTCCACCTTGGCGGAGACGCGGCACATCTCGTCGGTCAGCAGGATCACCTCGGTCATGCGCGGTGCCAGAATGGACGTTTTTCCCACCAAGCCCACGGAAGTGATCACTGGACTGTCCGTGCCAATACCATCCAGCGAACCCTTATCGATGATGAGGCTGTTCCAAAACGCGCTTGATCTGCGGCGGATCACCTTCGCGGCGGTCATTTTGAATGGAGCCGCCTGCTGGAAACCGACGATCTGCCGCAGCTTGGCGTTCTCCTCGATGATCTGATTGTACTTCTGCTGCACGATGCGCCCGCGCTCCACCTGCACGCGCAGCTCGTCCCTTTCACGCATCACCTCGGAGGTGTTGACCTGCGGCTCGGTCAGGGACTCCGCAGCGTTTTGCATCGCCGCGCTGGAATGAATGAACGGAGACAGCAGGCTAAGCACGCGAGACTGAATCTGCCGCGTGGTCTCCGTGTCGAAGGTGAACACGCCGACAAGTCCTGCCACAAAGACAAGCAGCGCGAGGATGTTGAACTTTTTCATGCTGATCCTTTCCTTCGGGCCGTCACACGCTTTGCCATGACATCTTCATCAGCGTGTTGTTGTCCCGGAGCGGGTAATCAAACTTCAGTGGTGCTCACCTTGCGAAGGAACTCGAGCTCGTTGAGCACGCGTCCGGCTCCTTCACCGACGGCGCTGAGTGGATCTTCCGCCACATGCACTGGCAGCGCAGTTTCTTCCTGCAGCAGTTTGTCCAGCCCGCGCAGAAGTGCGCCGCCACCGGCCAGCATGATGCCTCGGTCCACCAAGTCGGCGGAAAGCTCAGGCGGGCAGCGTTCCAAAGTGGTGCGCACTGCGTCGATGATTGCATTGAGTGGCTCCAGCATCGCCTCGCGCACTTCCTGACTTGTAATCGTGATTGTCTTCGGCAGACCAGCCACCATGTCGCGGCCTTTGACTTCCATCGTCGTCTCCTTGCCCAGCGGGAAAGCCGAGCCAATGCGCAGCTTGATTTCTTCTGCTGTGCGCTCGCCAATCATGAGATTGTAGGCACGCTTCATGTAATTGATGATTGCCTCATCCAGTTCATCGCCTGCCACCCGCACGCTGCGGCTGTAAACGATGCCGGAGAGTGAGATGATCGCCACCTCCGTCGTGCCACCACCAATATCCACGATCATGTTGCCTGCGGCTTCCTGCACTGGAAGGCCCACGCCGATCGCGGCGGCCATCGGTTCCTCTATCAGGTAAACTTCACGCGCTCCTGCCTGCTCCGCGCTTTCCTTCACCGCGCGTTTTTCCACTTCGGTGATGCCAGAGGGCACTGCGATCACCACACGCGGGCCGCGCATCTGGCGGCGTCCGCCCTGCACCTTGCGGATGAAGTGGCGCAGCATCGCTTCGGTCACGCGGAAGTCGGCGATCACACCGTCTTTGAGCGGACGAATGGCCGTGATGCCGCCCGGAGTTCGTCCGAGCATGCGTTTGGCATCATCACCCACAGCCACCACCTCATTGGTGCCGGTTTTAACCGCCACCACCGAGGGTTCTCTGAGGACGATGCCGTGATCTTTGACATAAACGAGGGTGTTTGCCGTTCCGAGATCGATACCGATGTCTTGGGCGACGAATCCAAAAAGTTTGCCGAACATTGAGTGTGAGAAGGGAAAATGTTAAAAATAGAACAGGGATCAAAGGTCAAAAGCGCCGCGGAGAATCCTAGCTTTTTTGAGAATCACGAAAAGCAACGCGGCGCAGCAAATTCTAACCCATATAAAACTAAAACCACCTGAAAAAGCGTCAAGAGAACTTTCTAAGACCTTAAATTTGACGTTTTCAGGCGCTTTTGGGCTGAAAACGGGCTTTTTTACTCCAAACCGCGAATCAACGTCCCCTGATCGACTCGATAAATGGCCCCGCTCATCATGTCCGCGTCCGCCCAGTCGAGATGAGTTGTCGTGATGATTTTCTGCGTTCCTGGCGGCAGGCAGGCCAGCAAGGCGCGCCTTCGATGCGTGTCCAGTTCGCCAAAAACATCGTCGATGAGCATCAGCGGAGCCTCGCCGCTCGCTTTTTCCAGCACATGGGCCTGAGCCAGTTTCATCGACAGCGCGTACGAACGCTGCTGGCCTTCTGACGCGAACGTCGTCGCGTCGAGTTCATTTAAACGCATGGCGATGTCATCACGATGCGGCCCCAAAGCGGTCGAGCGTAGCCGTGCTTCTTCATCACGCATCATAAGAAGCGCCTCAAACAAGCCCGTTGCCTCATCACTCGTGCGTTTGAAATCAATCCGCGCCTTTTCAGCACCATCACTCAACTTAGCATGTGCTGCGGACACCTCAGGTTGCAACGCCGCACACAATTCCGCGCGTCGCTGCCACAAAACGTCCGCAAAGCCGTCCATCACTCGCGCAAACGCATCTGCTTGTTTCCACGCAATCACCGCATCACGTTTTAAGACATAATTGCGGCCGCGCAGCGCACGTTCATAACCACGCAGCGCATGCAGGTAATCGGGAAACATCTGGCTTGCGGCAAAATCCAAAAAACGCCGTCGATGCTCCGCGCCTCCGCGCAGCAGGTTCATGTCACGATGATCCATCCAAACAACCACGCCTGATGCGGCCAGATAATCTGCCGACTTGCCACAGGTCGTACCATCCAGTGCGAGACGACGCGTTGTGAGTGATTGCGCGTGTCGCAGCCGCTTTCCATGCCATGCGGCCTCTACCAAGCAGGTCGCAGCTCCAAAGCGCACCAACTCAGCGCGGTTCGTGGTGCGTGGCGATTGCAGCCGCATCAACACACACGCCGCCTCGATCAGCGAGGTCTTCCCCTGCGCGTTCCGCCCCACCAGCAGCGTCACATCCGGATGCAGCTCCACCTTCGCCTCGGCGAAGCAGCGGAAATCACGCACAAACAGGTCTGTGAGCATAGGGCGAAGAGCAGAGAGCAAAGAGTCCCAAGCCGCAACCTCGCACCTCTAACTTCTCACGTCTGACCTCTGCCCATGTGCTCTCCGCTTGATTTCCCGGCCTCCGCACGGATGAATCGCGCCCCATGTCCACCTTCCGCACCGTCAAAGGCTTCCGCGACTTCTTCCCCGAAGAATGCGCATTGCGTAACTACATCGCCGAAACTTGGCGCGTCGTGGCACGCCGCTATGGCTTCGTCGAGTATGAGGCACCCTTCTTCGAGAGCACCGATCTCTTCCGCAAGAAGAGTGGTGATGAGATCACCAAACAACTCTTTTGCTTTGAAGACAAAGCTGGCCGCGAGATCACGCTGCGCCCAGAGGTGACGCCGTCGCTCGCCCGCATGGCCACCGCACGCCAGCGCGACTTCAAGAAGCCCATCAAGTGGTTCCAAATCGGCCCCTGCTTCCGCTACGAGGAGCCACAGGAAGGCCGTGGGCGCGAGTTCATCCAGTTCAATGCCGACATCCTCGGCGACAGCGGCCCCGCCACCGCCGCAGAGCTCATCTCGCTGGCCATCGACACCCTGCGCGAGTTTGGCGTGAGCGCCGACGACTTCATCATCCGTCTCAGCAACCGCGAGATCTGGAACGGCTTCCTCACCGAGAAAAACATCGCCGCCGAACACGCCACCACCTTCCTCAGCATCATCGACAAGATCGAGCGTGCAAAGCCGGACGAAACCGAGAAAAAACTCGGCGAGATCGGCCTCACCACCGCCGAGGTGCGTGCCTTCATGGCCTCTACGGATGAAAATCACCCCGCCTTCGCCGAATTGAAGGCCAACCTCACCGCTCGCGGCCTCTGGCAGCACGTCCGCATCGACGCCACCATCGTGCGCGGCCTCGCCTACTACACCGGCGTCGTTTTCGAGGTCTTCGATTTGAAGCACGGCCTCCGCGCCCTCGCCGGCGGCGGCACCTACGACAAACTGTGCGCCCTCATCAGCGATGGAAACGTCGATATGCCCGCCGCAGGCTTCGCCATGGGCGATGTCGTGCTCGGCATCCTGCTCAAGCGCACGCCCGGTGCGCAAATGAAGCTCACCAGCGCCCTCCTCGCCGCCAGCAGCATCGACGCCTTCGTCGTCATCGCCGATGAAGCCCAGCGCCCGCACGCCCTCGCCGCCATCCAGCAACTCCGCGCCGCTGGCATCCGCATCGACTACCCCTTCGGCTCGCAAAAAGTCGGCAAGCAATTCCAAGCCGCCGAAGACCGCAAAGCCCGCTTCGCCATCGTCTTCGGTGCCGAGTATCCCGAAGTCATCGTGAAGAACCTCGTCGCCCGCTCCCAGACTTCCGTGCCTGCCGCGAGCGTCGTCGAAGAGGTTCTCAAAATGCTCGCCGAGCCCGCCATCGGGCCGTTGATCGCCTGACGCCAGCTTTTGGTAAGGCTGCAGCTTGATGTCGGAGAGCGGGAATATGTCATTCCATTTCTGCGGCACGTTCCTGGCCATGGGCGGCTTGTGTAGGCCCACGGCGAGGAAGTAGGGTTTCTCTGGTGCCTTGCCGAAAGCCTCAGTGCCGTAGTCGGTGATCGTCATTTCATGCAGGTCGCTGTCCTCGCAATCCTGTGCGCGAACTTGATGCTGCCGCCGTCGTCATCCTTCGCGCTTTTGGTGGAGTTTGGCAAAAGAACGGCAATGGGCCCTTTATGGAGCGTCCACAGCAGCGAAAAACGGCTTTATGGCGCGAAAAGCTGCGGAGGGTTTTCTGTGGCGAGGTGGCGGCATTGTGAGCATCATCCACAGCCGATTGTCTCCATGCGGATGCGTTTCCTTGTCTTACTCAGCCTTCTTGCCAGCAGCGTCTTGCTGCATGGGCAGATCGCGATTGCGGGGAAGCGCTTCGAGCGGTCGCTGACGGAGGCGGGCACCAAAGGCGAGTGGGTGCTGTATGAAAAAGGTGCGCCGCAGAATGACGGCACGCGTCGCTGGCTGACGAAACGTGTTTTGGTGGATTTGCAGCCTGGGAAAGCCGCCGCGGCGCTGGGCGGGGTCGCGGGTGTGGTGAAAACATCCGCGCGTGGCAAATACGCGGTGGTCGAGTTTGCCGGAAGTCCTGACGCGGCACTCGCCGGGGCTGAAAAGCTCAAAACACTGCCCGGCGTGCGCTCGGCGGAGCCGATGCTGGCGCGGCGGCTCTTCCGCCGCTTCGTGCCGGATGATCCGCTCTTCGCCCATAACGCTGCGAACGCCGGTTACCAGTGGCATTTGCGCAACACCGGCCAGAACGGCGGCACGGCGGGCATCGACGTGAACGTGGTGACGGCCTGGGACAGCTACAAAGGCAGTGGCATACGCATCGGCATCGTGGATGACGGCCTAGAGGTCGCGCATCCCGATCTGGCGGCAAACATCGACCTCCTCAACGACTATGACTTCAACGACCTCGACGACGATCCCTCCCCTGGCGCGGAAGATTTCCATGGCACGGCCTGCGCTGGCGTAGCGGCGGCGCGGGGCAACAACGGCATCGGCGTGAGCGGTGTCGCACCGGAGGCGACGATTGTGGGCCTGAAACTCATCGCCGCGCCGACCACGGACGCGGACGAGGCGGATGCGTTCGTGTTCAAGCAGGACATCATCCACATCAAGAGCAACAGTTGGGGCCCATACGACAACGCCTACGGCACCGGCGGCCCCGGTCCGCTGAGTCTCACGGCGATGGCGGACGCAGTGTCGAACGGTCGCGGCGGCAAAGGCACAATCTTCCTCTGGGCGGCCGGCAACGGTAACCAAAGCGGCGATGACTCGAACTACGACGGCTGGGCGAACTCGCCCCACGCAATCGCTGTCTCCGCCATCAATGACAAAGGCCGCGCCTCGTGGTACAGCGAGCCAGGGACGAACATCCTCGTGTGTGCGCCCTCCAACGGCGGCAAGCAAGGCATCACCACCACGGACCGCGTCGGCGCGATGGGCTACAACGAAGAAAGCGGCACGGTCGAATATCCCGACTTCACCGACACGGACTACACCAACACCTTTGGCGGCACGTCCTCCGCCACTCCAGCCGTGGCCGGTGTGGTGGCCCTTATGCTTCAAGCGAACCCGAACCTGACGTATCGCGACGTGCAGGAGATCCTGGTGCGCACAGCGGTCAAGAATGACGAGTTCAACGGCGGCTGGGTGACCAATGGCGGCGGCTTTCACTTCAACGAGCGCTACGGCGCGGGCCTAGTGAACGCGCAGGCCGCCACGAGCATGGCGGCGACGTGGACCAGCGTCGCGCCGCTGCAAACCCGCGTGCTGACTCAGACCAACCTCGCGCAGGCGATCCCGGACGCGAATGAGAGCGGCACCTCACGCACCTTCACCGTCCCCGCCGTGGACAATCTGCGGCTGGAGCACGTCACCGTGAAAGTGAAGGCCACGCATCCGTATGTGGGAAATCTGGAATGGCGTCTCACCTCTCCGAGTGGTGTGCAAGTGCGGCTGGCACGCGCGCGCTTCAGCGACACCGCCGCGAATCTCGACTGGACCTTCATGACGACGCATTTCTGGGGCGAGCGCTCGGAGGGCGACTGGAAGCTCGAAGTTTTTGACCGTATGATCGACCACGCTGGCACGCTGAATGACGTGACGCTCACTTTCCACGGCACGCCCACGAGTCAGTCGCTGCCGCCACCGGCCATCACGTCGAACTGGATCATCGTGGGCCGCGAAGGCTGGGAGCTGAAGCACCAAATCGCCGCGTCAAACTTCCCCACGAGCTTTGGCGCGGGCACCTATTTCCCCGGTGGTCTGCCTGCGGGACTGTCGCTCAACACCACGACCGGTCTCATCACCGGCACGCCCACCGAAACAGGTCTGTTCCAAGGTTACCAAAGCGCCACCAACGCCACCGGCACCACCGAGGAGTTCGCTTATTACCTGATCCTCGCCGCCGATCCGCTGCTCTCGGCCGCTGTGGAGCAGCCTTCCACCACGAAGATCATTCCCTTCGGCTTCGGCGATCCTTTCAGCCAGACCGCCACCACGCACGACGGCGTGGATGCCATCGAGACCGCCGTGGTGGCGCACGAGGAGTATTCCGGCATCGAGTTCACCGTGAACGGCCCCGCGAAGCTCGAATTCCAGTGGAAGGTGTCCTCGGAGAAGAACTACGACTACCTCGTGCTCACCGTGGATGGTTATGTGAAGGACTACATCACCGGCGAGACAGACTGGACCACCTCCACCACCTATCTCGGCGACGGTCCGCACAATGTGGATATCTACTACACCAAGGACCAGGAGATGGTGAAAGGCCAGGACAAGGGCTGGATCGACGAGATCGTCATCACTCCCACCACCGCCGTGCCAGACATCACCACGCAGACGATCCAGGCCTACCAAGGCGTGTATTTCCGGCATCAGCTCGAAGCCACCAACGCGCCATCCAGCTACAGCGCCGACAACCTGCCCGCCGGACTCACGCTGCATGCCACCGGTCTCATTCACGGCAGCGTGGCCGCCGCAGGCAGCTATCCCGTGACCATCCACGCCACCAACAGCTTCGGCACCGGCACCGAAACGATCACTCTCAACGTCGGCAGCGTCACGCAGGGCCTTGCCGATGCGCTCGACGCGCCGTTGCAAACCATCGCCACCTCCGGTGATCTCGCGTGGACGCCGCAGCAGCTTTACTCCAGCGACGGCGTGGACGCCGCCCGCAGCGGCCCCATCGAAAACCTCCAGCAAAGCGTCATGACCACCGAGGTTACCGGCCCGTGCAAGGTGACCTTCTACTGGGGCATCTCGTCCGAGAAAGACTACGATTTCCTGCGCCTCTACATCGACGATGTCGAAAAAGACGCGATCAGCGGCGAAGTCGGCTGGACACGCAAAGGCTTCCTCGTCCCCGCTGGCACGCACACGCTGAAGTGGGCCTACATCAAGGACGACTTCACCGCCTCCGGCCTCGATTCCGGCTTGGTGGACCGCTTCGCCATTCATCACGACAACGACGGCGACGGCATCCACTCCGACCTCGAAACCTGGTTCGGCACCAGTGACGCTGATCCCAACAGCCAGCCGCAGACCATCCTCAACCGCGCCGCCACCACCATTCTCCAATTCCCCTCCGTCAGCGGCAACGACTACCGAATCGAGCACAGCGACGACTTGATCGAATGGACGCCCGTCATCGTCACCGCCACCGGCTCAACCACCACCTGGACCGACCTCAACGCCGTGAACAAGTCGCGCCGCTTCTACCGCGTGGTGATTCCGTGAATGCGGCGAATACTCGCCTCCAAAGAATGGGGACGACATTATCCCGGATACCGAAGTTAAGCGGCGTTTTTGAGTTTTGTATTGGGTGTTGGCGGGGGTGTTGAGGGCAACTTCGGCGAAGTTCGTTTTCGCCACTCCAAGACCTTGTCGATCAAGGGCTTGTGCTTCTCGGCTCCACCCCAGCTTTGCGCGATGTAGAGCACTGGTTGGCGTGCCCGATTGCCCAGGATGGCTCCGCCGAGGAACATGGA
>CAXNGR010000050.1:0-10715 GCA_964201265.1 Verrucomicrobiaceae bacterium | reverse complement strand
TCCGCACTGGCACGAGTGTCACGGGCGATGCGTGAGAGCAGCGGCGTGTTCACATCCACGCCGACGCCGAAAGTGAAGACGCGACGCTGATGCGGGTTTCCCTTCGCCACGGCCTCGCGAATCGCCTTCTCCGAGGTTTGGCCGATCGTCGGCAGGCCGTCGGTGAGAAACAGAACGAGCGGCAGCATGCCATCGAGCGGCTTCTGGCGCAGCGCTTCGACGATGGAGTCGTGGATGTTCGTGCCGCCACTCACACGCAATGCGCTGATGTAGTCGCGGGCCTGTTTCGTCGTCTCCGCGTTTTTGATCACCGGCTGCGCAGCGAACATTTCGACCGCTTCGTTATAAACGATGAGGTTGAAGCCTTCGCCGTCATTCAAACCTTCAACCACCTGCAACGCCGCCGCCTTGACTTGATCCAGCTTCGGCCCCGCCATGCTGCCGCTGCGATCGATGACGAGCGTGACCTCACGTTTGATCGGCGCTGCATCCGCCTTCGGCTTCGGCGGCGCGATCATGACGAGAAAATACCCGCCGCCGATCTTCGGATCGGGATAAGCAAGCAATGAGGCGGTCATTTCGTCCTTCGTCTCACGCAGCAACGACACGCGGAAGGCTCCAGGGTCTTTGGTGTCGCAGGAAAGGCTCGCCTCGTTGCCGTTTGGCTGCTTCACGGCGATCTCATGGCTCGGCGAATAAACCGAGGCGATGCGTGAGGTCGATTTGACGCGCATGGAGAGCTTCCACGGTACCGAATACTCCACCGCCTCCGAACGCGGCAGCACGTAGTCGAGCCGCGAACCATCGGCTTCGAGAAGCTGCTCATAAGTGACGCGAACTCTTTGCGTGCCATTCGCTGGCACCGGAAACACGCTCGATTTCACCACCGCATGCCCCACAAACTCCAGCAACGCCGGATCACGCGTCTGCGCCACGATGCTATCGTAAATCCGGCGTGCTTCATCTCGTGGCAGCAGCCGTGCCGTGCCCTCCGCGTTGCCACCTTCGAACGCAAAAGCCTTCAAAACCGCCCCCTGGGGCACGGGCACAAGCAGTTCCGACTCCAGCGGACGATTCGTCGGATTGCGCAGCGCGATGTCGAGCGTGGTCGTGGCGATCTGATCCGCGATGTCGATGCGCGCATCGACTTGAGTGACTTGAACCGGCTGCGTGTGAATGAGGCGGGTGTTCGGCGAAATCCACGCAGGCATCCGCGCCGTCTGCGCGATCAGGTTCGTGGCGAGAATGAGGGCACAAAGAATCGTCTTCATGCCGCCATGGTGATCCAGGCCAGATCCGGCGTCTGTAAACGGACTGTAAAGTGATGGATGGCCGCTTCGTTCCCAGCGCCGCCATGATCCGCCTCGCATTCTGTCTCCTCGCCCTTTGCTCTGCGCTCTCAGCCGCCTCGCAGCCGAACGTCATCCTTTTCCTCGTCGATGACATGGGCTGGATGGACAGCGGCGTGTATGGCTCCAAATACTACGAGACGCCGAACATCGACCGCTTCGCGACGCGGTCGATGCGTTTCACGAATGCCTACTCGCAGCCGCTCTGCTCGCCGACACGGGCTTCGCTGCTCAGCGGGCAGTACACCGCGAGGCACGGCATCACGACCGCCAGCGGTCATCAGCCGCCGCAGGCTGAGGGGCATGTATTTTTGAAGGACTCGGCTCCGCCGAATGCGCCGATGCTGCTGCCGGAGAGCAAGAACTACCTCGAACCTTCGCAGATCACGCTGGCGGAGGCATTGAAGCAAAACGGCTACCGCACCGCGCACATCGGGAAGTGGCATCTCGGCCTCACGCAGCCGCATTGGCCGGAGCAGCAGGGCTTTGACGTGGCCTTTCACTGCCATCCCGATCCCGGCCCGCCCGGCGAGTATTTTTCACCCTATGGCGTGAAACCCGATGGCGTCGCCAACGGCAAAAACAAGATCGGCACCATCACCGACGGCCCGGCGGGCGAATACATCGTCGATCGTCAGGCAGCCGAGGCGGCGAAGTTCATCCGCGAGAGCAAAGGCGGCCCCTTCTTCCTCAATCTCTGGTGCTACGGCGTCCACGGCCCGTGGGGTCACAAGGAAGAATACACGAAGGCCTTCATGGCGAAAAAAGATCCCACCGGCCGCCAAGGCAACCCCATCATGGCTTCCATGCTCAAAAGCGTGGATGAGTGCTTTGGCCGTATCCTTGCCGAACTCGACCAAAACGGCCTCACCGACAACACGCTCATCATTTTCACCTCCGACAACGGCGGCAACACGCACAGCAACATCACAACCGAAGGCAAAAAAGCCGCGAACGAAGACTGGACGAAGTGGGCGGGCAATCAACCGCCCACGATGAACACCCCGCTGCGTGAAGGCAAAGGCACGCTCTACGAAGGCGGCACCCGCGTGCCCATGATGTGGTCCTGGGCCGGAAAAATCGCCCCAGACAGCACCAGCGAAGCCGTCGTCGGCCCCATCGACGTGTACCCCACGGTCATCGACCTGCTCGGCATCGCCAAGCCGGAGAAGCAGGTCCTGGACGGCATCAGCTACGCGCACGTGCTCAAAGGCGAAGGCCCGCTCAATCGCACCGCCTACTTCAACTACCACCCGCATGCCGGAGCCAACAAAGCCGGCGGCGTCTGGGTGCGCAGCGGCGACTTCAAACTCCTCCGCTGGTTCGGCAATCCGAGCACGCACGAGCTCTACAACCTCCGCGTCGACCTCAGCGAGTCCAAAGACCTCGCCACGGCCATGCCGGACAAAGTGAAGGAACTCGATGCCCTCATCGACACCTTCCTCAAAGACACCGGCGCGACCTTTCCGCGCCCCAATCCCGCCTACAAACCCGTCGCGGCCAAAACACCCGCCAAGAACGCCGATCCGCTCCAAGGCTGGAAAGAGCGCGGCTGCAAAGCCACCATCGAGGGCGGCATTCTCACCATGAAAGCCACCGGCAAGCCCGAGGTCTCCTTCCTCGGCCACGCCACCGGCAAAATGACCGGCCCTGCCACCATCAAACTCCGCGTGCGCAGCCAAACCGGCGGCGCAGGCAAGTTCGATAGCTTTCCCAAAGGCTCCGCCGACACCACCGGCATGCTTTCCCTGCCCTTCGAGGTCAAAGCCGGCGACTGGCAGGACATCTCCATCGACCTCAAAGCCCCCGGCCCCATTGGCACCCTCCGTCTCTACCTCCCCGACAGCGACATCGACGCCATCGAACTCACGCCCGCGAAAGGCAAAGCCGAGCACTGGAACTTCTGACCTTCGTCATCCATCATTCGCCACTCGTCCTTTCCCCTCATGATCCGCCACACCGTTGTCTTTCGTCTCAAACACGCCCCCGGCTCCGAAGCCGAGCGTGACTTCCTCCGCGCTGCCTGCGAACTCACGAAGATCGATGGCGTGCAGAAGTTCGAGTGCCTCCGCCAGACCAGTCCGAAGAACAACTTTACCTTCGGCCTCAGCATGGAGTTCGCCGACAGCGCCGCCTACGCCTTCTACAACGATCACCCCGATCACACCGCCTTTGTCCAAGGCCGCTGGATTCCCGAAGTCGCTGAGTTCATGGAGATCGACTATGAGGCTGTCGGCGGTCTGTGAGTGAAAAAGAAAACGCCGCGCCGGGGGGTGAAACCTCGGCGCGGCGTTGTGGAGTGCAGGATCAGATTAGCTGATGTGTTTGGAGACGAGCTTGGTCATCTCAAACATCGTCACCGTCTTCTTGCCGCCGAACACGGCCTTCAATGCGTCATCGGCATTGATGTTGCGCTTGTTCTTGGCGTCCTGGAGACCGTTCTTCTTGATGTAGTCCCAGAGCTTCTTCGTGATCTGGCCACGAGGAGCGGGTTTGCTGCCGACGACGACTCCGAGGATTGCGTCAGGCTGCACCGGCTTCATCAGGGCTGGATTTGGCTTACGTTTGGCTGCGGGCTTTTTGGCGGCTGGCTTGGCAGCTTTTTTAGCTGCTGGTTTGGCAGCCTTTTTAGCTGCTGGTTTGGATTTGGTTGCTGCTTTCTTGGCCATAGTGTTGTTGGCGGCTGTTGCCGTATTTGCAGGTTATGAGAGCGGCCCGCGAAGCGTCAACGCAAATTTAATCAATCTTTAGGGTTGTTTCCCTGCGCAGAAGCTTTTTTCACGAGCCTCTGCCCCAGGGGAAACAGCGTTTCTAAAATCGCGCTGTTGATGGCGCATGACTTCAACGAAGTCGTCTGGAACCAATGGCCTCGCGGATGGTTGAAGCAGCAGCATCAATCGTTTTTCTGCCGATGAATCCTGACAAAACTATTCTCAGTTTGCTCGTCACGCTGATCACTCTCTCTGCGATCTTTTTTGTGATCGAGCGCATCGTGGCACGCGGGCGAAACCGCGTTCAGCCGGTGATCCGGCGCGGCTGGTTCACGGATGTGATTTATTGGTTCACGACGGTGCTGCTGACGAAGCCGCTGGTGCGTGTGCTGCTCATCCTGCCTGCGGGAATTTTGATCCTGGCGAAGATCGTGCCTGCGGAGACTTTCAAGCTGGGAGCTTACACAGGTTATGGTCCGCTGAGCCGTCAGCCAGTGTGGTTGCAGGCGGTGCAGATCTATCTGCTGGTGGATTTTTTCTCTTACTGGTCCCACCGCCTGTTTCATCGCGGACGCTGGTGGCCGTTTCATGCGGTGCATCATTCATCCGAAGATCTGGACTGGCTGGGGAGTCTGCGTGTGCATCCGGTGAATGACTTGGTGAACAAGCTGGTGCAGGTGACACCGGTGCTGCTGATGGGCTACAATCCCACCGTGACGCTGACGAGTGCTCCCATCCTCACGTTTTACGCGATCTTCCTGCATGCAAATGTGAACTGGGATTTTGGCCCGCTGCGTTATGTGATCGCGACGCCAGTGTTTCATCGCTGGCATCACTCCAGGGACCGTGAGGCATGGGACAAAAACTTCGCGGGGCTGTTTCCATTCTGGGACATGCTGTTTGGCACCTTCTATATGCCCAAGGGGCGATACCCAGAGAACTTCGGCATCTGCGAGCCGATGCCGAAAGGATGGCTGGGGCAGATGTGGGAGCCGTTTGCGTGGAATCTGCGGCGCGGTAAAAAAGTGGACCCGACTTGATGCCGTGCCGAGGGGGTCAGACCTTCGCGCGTGTCTCCACCCACTGCACCGCGTAGCGCACGAGCGCCGCGCCATCGGTGATGCCGAGTTTTTCTTTGATGTGGGCGCGGTGGGCCTCGACGGTTCTGGCGCTGATGCTGAGCTGGATGGCGATGTTCTTGGTGGCGACGCCTTTGCCGATGAGCGCGAGGATTTCCAGCTCACGGTCGGTAAGTGAGTCCATCCCGGTGGTGCGATTCCTAGAAGAGCCGGTGACCTGCTCCAGCATGCGGGCGTTGAGTGTCTCGCTGACGTAAAGGCTGCCACTTAGCACTTTTTGAATAGCGTTGATGAGATGATCAGCGGCTTCGTCCTTCATGACATAGCCGCGTGCTCCGGCGCGGAGGGAGCGCTCGCCGTAGAGCGCTTCGTCGTGCATGGAGAGTACGAGGCATTGCGTGGCAGGGTGCATCGCACGGATGTCTTTGACTAGTTCAAGGCCGTTCTTGTCTGGCAGCGTCAGATCAATGATGGCGAGGTCGGGCTTGAGCCTACCGACGACCTCCAGTCCTTCACGGGCGCTGCCAGCCTCGCCGCAAACATCCAGACCGACTTCGGCACGGACGAGCTGCGCCAGCCCGTGGCGCATGATGGGGTGGTCGTCGATGAGGACGACGCGCTTCACTGAATCTTGGCTGGTGCTGGAACGCTGCATGTGACCTGGGTGCCGCCTGTGGGGCGCGGCGAGACATGGATGGTGCCGCCCATCATCTGGGCGCGATGGCTCATGGTCAAGAGGCCCATGCCAGTTCCTTTGGCAGGTGTGTCGGGAATGCCAGCGCCGTCGTCGCGCACGGTGAGGACGATGTTTCCACTTTGGCGGGCGAGGTGAATATCGATACGCCTAGCCTGAGCATGCTTCACCGCATTCGAAACCGCCTCCTGGGCGATGCGGAAGAGCTGCACAGAGGTCTTGTTGTCATTCACCTGCACCGGGTTGTCATAGCGGAAGTCGCACTTGATCTCATAGGCGCGCGCGGTGTTGTCAGCGAGTTCCTCCAGTGCCGCCATGAGGCCGTTGACGTCGAGCACGACGGGCATGAGGCCACGTGAGGTTTCGCGGGCGCGCATGTTGGCCTTCGTGACGAGGCTGACGATTTCCTCGAGGCTGTGTGCCTCGGGACTGCCGGCTTTGATGAGGCTTTTCTGCGCCACCTTGGCCAGACAGCCGATGGCGGCGAGCTGCTGGCACAAATCGTCATGAATGTCCTGGCCGATGCGCGCCTGCTCGTCCTCGCTGATGTGGAGGATCTTGTCCTCAAGGGCCTTGCGCTCGGTGAGATCGCGAATGATGCCGGTAAAGATGCGGCGGCCGCTGGGCAGCAGGGCTTCGCCCACGGAGAGGTCGATGGGAAACACGGAGCCATCTTTGCGCTGCCCCACGACCTCACGCCCGATGCCGATGATGCGCTTCACGCCGCTGCTGAGGTAGTTGGCCACATAGCTGTCATGCCGGGCGCGGTACGGCTCTGGCATGAGCACGCTGATGTTTTTGCCGATGATTTCCTTACGCGGGTAGCCGAAAAGCCGCTCGGTGGCGGAGTTCGCGGTCTCGATGATGCAATGCTCATCAATCGTGATGATCGCATTCACCGCCGTCTCGACGATGGCGGCGGAGCGCTGCTCGCTGGCCTTCAGCGCGTCTTGCAGCTCGGCGATGCTGGGTTCAGCGGACTGTTTCGGCATGGGCGGTGTTCTAATCAGCGGCGGAGATGAATCCGTCTGGTTTCACGGCCAGGATGGAACACGGGGCGTTTTGGACGATTTTTTCCGCCGTGGTGCCAATGAGCATCTCACGCAGGCCGGTTTTGCCACGCGTGCCGAGCACGACGAGCGTTGCATGCGTTTCATTGACGTGATCAAGGATGGCCTCGCGGATGTTCACACGTTCTTTGATCAGCGCAGTGACTTTGACATCGCCCGCCTCACGCGTGAGAGGGGCGAGGAAGGCGTCCAGGTCCTTGCGCCAGTTGTCCACCGCCTCAGGATCAATGGTGGCGGGCATGGACGGAGCGAAGCCGCCATAGTCGAGCGACATGGCAAGCGCACTCTGATACACATGCAGGCAGTCGAGTGTGGCATCGTCCTGCCGCGCCACATGCAGCGCGTATTGCACGGCCTTGGCGGAGTTCTCGGAAAAATCAACGCAGGTGACGATCTTCTTGAACGGACCCTGCGCGTCTTCGCGAACCAAGAAGACATCGACGGGAGCTTTGCGCACGCATTTGGCGGCGATGGCACCGACGCGGTTGGGCTCGTTTCTGGAACCCTTGGCCCCCATGACGAGCAGATCAGCGCTATGAGCGCGGCAGGCTTCGACAAGCTCGCTGAACGGATGACCGATGCGTACCTCGGCATTCACCGCCCCGGCCCCGACTTCAGACTCCGCCACGAATTTCTTCAGCCGCTCCAGCCATTCGGCACGGACGGCAGACTGATCGGCGGACAGCGCTTTTTTAAGCTCATGCACGAGGAACTCGTCCATGACATGCACGGCGGTGATGGCGGCACCGTCGAGCGAGGCACGGCGGGCGGCCTCGCGCAGGGCGTTGCGGCACGAGGGCGTGAAGTCGATCGCGGCGATGATGTGGTGGAGCTTTTTCATGGTGGTTGGCTGGATTAAAGCGATTTCACCATACACGCTCCCGAAAGGCAATGCCCTGCGGCATTTGCGTCGTTTTAGGCGGTCGTTGCGGCTAGAAACCGGCCTCTTCTTGGGCTTGCTCGATGGCGGCTTCGAGCGTCCAGAGCGTTTTGTCGAAGGTCTTTTGCCGTGCGCGGAAGGAAGCCTCGTCCGGGAGGCTATTGAGCATGGCCAGCTCCTGCATGGCGAAGGTGTGGTGTTCCACGAGCGCCTGGACGCGTGTTTTGAAGTAATCGCGTCCGCCCTGCTCCTTGAGCACGTCGATGTCGGCTTTCCAGCGGTTCAAGGCTTCAGAGGCATTCTTCACATACTCCTCACGGCTGGTGGTGAGGCGCTCTTTGGCCTTCTTGTACCACTCGCGTCCTTTGACCTCGGTCTGCTCCTTCACTTTGGAAACTTCGTTCTTCAGTTTTTCAGCGGCCTTGCGCAGCTGCTCGGTGAAACTGTCCTCCGCCTGGGTAGATGCGAGGCAGAGGCAGAGAGCGAGGGTGGAGAGGAGGGCGGTTTTCATCTGGGCGAGGATACGACAGTTCCACATGAACCATGCAGGTTCTTTTCACTGGCGAAAGAATTTCCACGCCGCACCGTCAACTTCACGCTCATGATCCGCCCGCTCGCCCTCACCACCGCCACTCTTGTCCTCCTGTCCGCGCTTTCCAGCGCCCAGCCTGCCACCAAGCCGCTTTTCTGGCCAGCACGGAATGGCCCCGCGCGAGATGGCATCGTGCCTGCGGCGGAAGTGGGGCGGGTGCCGTTGGAATGGGACGGCGAGTCCGGCAAGAACATCGCTTGGCGTATCGCGCTCGAAGGCGAGGGCCACTCCACCCCGGTGATCGGCGGCGACCTGATTTGGTTCACTGCGGCCACCACCGACGGCAAGCAGATGTACCTTTATGGCATCGACCGTCACAGCGGTAAGATCTTGCATCACAAGCTGGTCTTTGAAAACGCAGCGCCGGAAGAACTCGGCAATCCGCTCAACAACTACGCTGCGCCATCGCCCGTGCTCGAAGACGACGCGTTGTATGTTCACTTCGGCACCTACGGCACTGCCCGCATCGACCCAGCTACCGGTGAAAAGGTCTGGGAGCGTCGAGACATCAACGCGCGGCACTATCGCGGCCCCGGTTCATCCCCGATCATCCATGGGGACCTGCTTATCCTCACTTTTGATGGCATCGACCAGCAATACGTCACCGCGCTCGACAAAAAAACCGGCAAGAGCGTCTGGAAAACCGCACGCACCACCGATTACGGCGATCTGGACAAAGACGGCCATCCCACGCGCGACGGCGACATGCGCAAGGCTTATCACACGCCTGCCGTCTTTGAGATCGGGGGCAAAGAAGTGCTCGTCTCGGTGGGCTCACGGGCAGCGTTTGGCTACGAGGTCAAAACAGGGCAGCAACTTTGGACCATCCGTCACGGCGGCTTCAACGCCGCCATTCCGCCGATCCGGCTCGATGATAGGCTCATCCTGAACACCGGCTCCGAGCGCGCTCACACCCTCGGCGTCCGCATTGATGAAAAGATGACCGGAGACATTACTGAGAGCCATGTCCTCTGGGACCGCGAAAAGCGCAATGCCAGCGAATCCTCCCCGGTGCTCGTGAACGGCATCCTCTACCAGACCACCCGTGGTGGCATCGTCAGCGCTCTCGACGCCAAGACTGGCAAGGATCTCTGGGAAGACCGCATGGAGGGCCAGCACCTGCCCGGCCCGGTCGTGCTCGGGGACAAACTGCTGTTTTCCAATGATCGCGGCCAGACTTTCCTAGTCCGTGCCTCGCCTGAGAAGTTCGAACTGGTGGGAAAAAACCAACTGGCCGAGCCGATCACGTCTTCCGCAGTGGTGGCCGATGGGGCCATCTTCATCCGTGCCAAAGGAGCGCTCTACAAGATTTCGACCAAGTAAAGCGAGGCTGTTCACCC
The DNA here is from genome assembly GCA_964201265.1 of Verrucomicrobiaceae bacterium. GTDB lineage: Bacteria > Verrucomicrobiota > Verrucomicrobiia > Verrucomicrobiales > Verrucomicrobiaceae > Prosthecobacter. The sequence goes on along the minus strand of CAXNGR010000050.1, from coordinate 1,000 downwards.
GAACCGACGGAAATGCCGCCTGCCTGCGTGAAAGCGGGTTTTTGCGCGGCTGGCCGGGCCTTACGATGCCAAGGTTTGGATTCTTACGCTGCACATGCGGCGTAAGAGAAAAAGCTGCCTCCTGGCACAAAACCGTCGCAAAGCGGTGAAAGATGTGCTACTCTGGCCTTCTCTATGGCTACCACTACACCGACACGCAAGACACGTTTCTCCCGCCGAGTCCCTGACCATGTGACCGACGAACTCGTCAACGTTCTCTCCAAGCCTGAAACATACGAGTTCAACACGCTTTTTGGCCTGGTTTACGACAACCTCAAGCTGAAGAACGCCGTCAGCGGTGGTGAAGAAATGCTCCGTCTGCGCTCCTACGAGAAACTGCAGAACCTCGTGAGCCGCGGCCTCTGCGCCAAGGTCGGCAAGACCTACCGTGGTCTTGAGGGGCTCCGCGCCGCGCACAATGCCGCCATCGCCGCCCGCAGCGCCGCTGTTGTGGCCCGCACCACGGCTGCCGCCGCTGCTCGTTAATCTCTGCTTCACTTTGGGCCGCCTTGCTTCCGAGCATGGCGGCCCTTTTTGTTTCAGAGTTTGACGCTGCCCGGCCTCTCGCTACCCATCCACCATCATTCACCCCCATGTTTGAGAATTACATTCCCGTCCTACTCCAGATCGTCATCGCCGGTGGTTTCGCCGTCGTGACCCTCGTCGCCTCCGCGCTCCTTGGTAAATCCGCCAAACGCAACGCGATCAAGGACTCCGCCTACGAGTGCGGGATGCTGCCTATCGGCGATAGCCAGCCTCGTTTCAGCGTGAAGTTCTACATTGTCGCGATGCTCTTCGTGCTCTTCGACATCGAGGTCGTCTTCCTCTATCCCTGGGCCATCATTTACAAGGACTACCTGGCCGCCTTCGGTCCTTCCATCCTCGCTGTGGCCACCGGTTTCGTCTCCATCCTTCTCGTAGCCTTCGTGTATGCCTGGAAGAAGGGTGTCCTAGACTGGAA
>CAXNGR010000049.1:0-10737 GCA_964201265.1 Verrucomicrobiaceae bacterium | reverse complement strand
ATGTCTCCGGTCATGCGGCCCTGGTTTTTGGAAGTGTCGAAGACGAGATTGTCTCCCTCGATTTGAAAATCCGCGCGGCTCACGCGGCTGCGCTCCTGGCTGCGCAGTACACCGCCGGTCATGTGATAAAAAGCCGTTTTGAGGTCCATGCGGAGGTTATTGGCCGGATCGGCATTGAACATCTGCACCACCAGCCCCTCGGCATACAAGCGCTCATCGTCGAGACGGCGGATGACCTCCGCCGTGATCAATGAAGTGCGCCTGCCGGCCACGTCGAAGGAGGGAATGACCGCGCCTTTGCTCTCTGCCCCCAGCGGCACCATTTTCATGAAGGCGCTTACGCCGGAGTCCGCTGGCGCAGGCTCCTGCCCGGTGGCAAACATGACGAGACCTGCCACCACGCCGAGCACGGTGGAAAAGGCTAGGGCGCGTCGCCCCGTCGGCTCAAGTAATGTCACGAACGATGCCATGTATCTTCCGCAAGGTTTCCACCACGCCCGCGATCTCGGCGAGTGGTATTTGATTGGGGCCGTCTGAAAAGGCCTTCGCTGGATCGGGGTGCGTTTCCATAAAGACACCGTCGCAACCGGTCGCCACGGCGGCGCGGGCCAAAACGGGAGCCAGTTTGCCATCACCACCCGTCGCCGTGCCGAGACCGCCGGGACGCTGCACACTGTGCGTGGCATCCATCACCACACGGTAGCCCAGCTCGCGCATCCAGTAGAGGGAGCGCATGTCAGCCACGAGGTTGTTGTAGCCAAAAGTCGTGCCGCGCTCGGTGAACATGAAATTCTGGCAGCCGACGCTCATCAACTTGTCCGCGATGTTTTTCACATCCCAGGGGGCGAGAAACTGGCCTTTCTTCACATTGACCGTACGTCCCGTCTCCCCTGCGGCGACGATCAAATCAGTCTGGCGGCAGAGAAAGGCCGGGATTTGCAGCAGGTCGATGTGCTCGGCGGCCAGTTTCGCCTCCTCAGCGGTGTGAATGTCCGTGGTCACCGGCACGCCCAGCTTCGCGCCAATCTGCGCCAGCAGCTTGCAGCCCGCCTCGCAGCCAAGACCTCGATACGAAGAAATCGCGCTGCGGTTGGCCTTGTCATAGGACGCCTTGAAAATCCAGCGCCAGCCATGCTGCTGCGCCATCGCGCCGAGCTTCTCGGCCACGCTCCAGATGAAATCCTCGCTCTCGATCACGCACGGACCGAGAATCAACACCGGCTCCGTGCCATCCATCGACACCGACCCAATTTGCACCACCGGAAGAGAAAACGTCCCCATAAAACTCAAAAATTTGATCCTTTGAGCTTGGCTCAGGATCGGTTTTCAAGTCTCCAACCCCTGTGCGCGGCCCGCTGATCCAAAGTGTAGCGGGAGGGGCGGGGAAGACAACGGGAGATTCTACGGAATGCCTCACGAAGACTGGGTGATGCGAGCGTGCATCGAGGACGTTCGTGGGAGCATGAGCGACGTCTCTGGCTTCTGCGGCGACGGGGTTCTGGCAGCAGAAACGCGACACTGTGCCGTCACGAACCCTCACTCCAAGGCTTTGAATCTCAATGCCCGGTGTTTTCTGTTATCCTACCGGAATCTGGCGCAACTGCCTCAGCGAGTACATCGGGGTCGTCATTTCTTGGATGCGTTTGGCTCCTCGCTTCCGTTTCGGGCTGAACTGCTCCCGCTGCGACTCGAAAATACCCTCCACAAACGCCTTGCTGCCTAGAATGGCACCGTCGCTGAAGTAGCGCACGCGCAGCCTAACCAGTTCCGCAGGACTCAGCTTCCCGCGCTCGGCCAGCACCGCTCTCGCCGACTCCACACTCACACCGCGCTCCACCACCGTCTCGTTCCGCGCGTCTTTCACCTCGCGGCCTTCATCGAAAAGGATGCAGCGATACGCCTCCGCCACTCCCGCCGTCTGCCAGCCGTCCACGGGTTTGCCGATGGCCTTGCACAACCCACGCTGCGCTCTTCGGCTGCCGCCCAGCGCCTCTGCGTAGCCGCACCAGCGATAGTCTTTCGGATCTTTTACCAAGCCTGCACGCACGGCATTGAGGTCGATGTAGGCCGCCATCGTGCGCAGTGCCTCTCCCTTGCCCTCCACCAGCACGCTCTTGAAGCGGTCCATCCACAGAGTGCCCCTGCGTCCGCGCCGCTTGTTGAACCAGCGGCTGAAGCGCTCCTTCACTTCCTTCACGAACAGCGACAGCTCGCAAAAGCGCTTCTTGATGGCCTCCAGCTTCTGCTGGACGAGCACCTCCAGCCCGCGCTTGCGCAAATCGGCGATTTCATCCCGCAGCAGGCCGACGTAGGTCTTGCTGTAGAGGATGCGCAGGTGCTCCAGCAGCCTCTCCTCGCCTTGCGGGCCGTCGAAGCGTTGCAGCCACGTCTCGCGATGCGGCATTTCGGCCAGCAGGTGGAAATGATTGCCCATGATGCAGTAGGTCACGACCTTCACGCCGCAGAACTCTGCCATGCGCCAAATCACGCGCCTTAGGGCCTCTTTCTCCACGTCATCGAAGAACACCTCTCCGCCGCAGGTGCGGGACATGACATGATAGCAATAGGACTCCAGCGGCCCCTTGCCCAGGATGCGCCGCCTACCGCCAGACCAGGAACGCGCGCCGGGATAAAGGCCAGTTTTAGCGTTCACGCCGACAAGCTGCTCTTCGAGCGGAAGCGGTTGGGAATCAGGGGATTGGACGGGCTTCATGGCTGCAGAAAGTGGTCAAAAATGCAGCGGTGGCAACAACTAAATGCCTGGCATCTTTTTTCCGGTGTTTTCTGTTATCCTACCGGAATCTGGCGCAACTGCCTCAGCGAGTACATCGGGGACGTCATTTCATGGATGCGTTTGGCTCCTCGCTTCCGTTTCGGGCTGAACTGCTCCCGCTGCGACTCGAAAATACCCTCCACAAACGCCTTGCTGCCTAGAATGGCACCATCGCTGAAGTAGCGCACTCGCAGCCGCACCAGTTCCGCCGCACTCAGTTTCCCGCGCTCAGCCAGCACTGCTCTCACGGACTCCCCGCTCAACCCACGCTCCACCACCGTCTCGTTCCGCGCGTCTTTCACCTCGCGGCCTTCATCGAAAAGGATGCAGCGATAGGCTTCCGCCACTCCCGCCGTCTGCCAGCCGTCCACCGGTTTGCCGATGGCTTTGCACAGGCCGCGTTGCGCCCTCCGGCTGCCGCCCAACGCCTCGGCATAACCACACCAGCGGTAGTCCTTCGGATCCTTCACCAGCCCAGCACGCACCGGATTGAGATCAATGTAGGCGGCCATGGTGCGCAGCGCTTCGCCTTTGCCTTCCACCAGCACGCTCTTGAAGCGGTCCATCCACAGAGTGCCCCTGCGTCCGCGCCGCTTGTTGAACCAGCGGCTGAAGCGCTCCTTCACCTCCTTAACGAACAATGACAGCTCACAGAAGCGCTTCTTGATGGCGTCCAGCTTCTGCTGGACGAGCACCTCCAGCTCGCGCTTGCGCAGGTCGGCGATTTGATCCCGCAGTAGGCCCACGTAGGTCTGGCTGTAGAGGATGCGCAGGTGCTCCAGCAGCCTCGCTTCGCCCTGCGGTCCGTCGAAGCGTTGCAGCCAGGATTCGCGATGCGGCACCTCGGCCAGCAGGTGGAAATGATTGCCCATGAGGCAGTAGGTCACGACCTTGACGCCGCAGAACTCCGCCATGCGCCAGATCACCCGCCGCAGCGCCTCCTTTTCGACCTCATCAAAGAACACCTCGCCGCCGCAAGTGCGAGACATGACGTGGTAGCAGTAGGACTCCAGCGGCCCCTTGCCCAGGATGCGCCGCCTGCCGCCGGACCACGAGCGCGCACCGGGATAGAGGCCAGTTTTAGCGTTCACGCCGACAAGCTGCTCTTCGAGCGGAAGCGGTTGGGAATCAGGGGATTGGACGGACTTCATGGCGGCGGAAAGTGGGTGGAAACAAGTTTGAAGCAACAATTAAATGCCTGGCATCTTATTTTTCGTCAACGCATGACCCGCCGCTCAAAGTCAAGCGCCGGGGCTATGGGGCTGCGATTGACGGATACGTTTAGCCTGACACGCCAACTCAAGCACGCCAAGCGATATGCTAATTGCTCCCAAGATGATCGATACGCCAATGGGATGAAAGTTGCATGCAACCAGCATACCTCCTGCGAGAACGCACAACGGATAGAAGTGCAATGGGCCGAAGCATGCTCGAGCAAAAAAAACGATGATTGCCGTGAACACAGTTAATGAACCGATAATAATCCAAGCCAAGAAGTCCCCATATTGATCATCTGTAATGCCAAAGGAGGTGATCTTGAATGCCAACAACAAGAGTGCTGCTGCCAGCGCAACAACAAGCAAGGGAACGACTACGAGAATAAAGCACCTCATAAAAATTGTGTCTTATTTTGCGATGTTATCGACTGGCGGCGGATCGCTAGAGAACCAATTCCCAGACTGATTGAGAAAAAAGCCTCGCGGACGCCAGTTAAACCAGCCTTTTAATTTGCCATTCGCCTTCAATCCCGCACCAGTCATCGTGGCACAATTATGATTCGGCAGAAAGTAATCTGTGTTCTCATATTGCTTGTCGATTGCATCCAGAGCTTTTTTGTCCTCTTCTGGCGTGCTGGGAACAAAAATATAATGTGTGTAACCTTCTGCTTTTAGAAAGTCTACCAGCTGCCTTCTTGTGCCGAAATGCTCCTTCTGAAGATTGTCTGCGTTGGTATCCTTTGAGTCGCCCGTTGAAAATGATCTCAAATCATAACCGCTACACCCTCTGTCACTATTGCCCGCCACAAAAGCAGGGTGACCAATGCCGCCCAATGCTTCTGGTTTGAACACAATGTATTGTTCAAGGCCTAAGCGGTCCACCGCCATCACCGGCGAGTTCCCCACATACCCATACAGGTTCAACCCGCCTCGTTCCCCAATCGGGTCTTCTGACAGCCACCGTCCCAACTCCGCGTCATACGCCCGATACAACGCCAGCTCTAAACCGCTTCCCGCGTGGTGATAGTAGCGCCCGATGGTTTGGAAGGTCGCCTCCAGCGTGCCACTCACCTTCACGGGGCCTTGGTAGCTAGTGTAGTCGTAGCGGGTGACGATGGTGCCGTTGGCATCCACGATCTCGCGCACATGGCCGAGGTGGTCGGTGAGGAGCTGGTATTTGGTGCCGGTGGTTGGCGCGGCTCCATCGCTGAACCCTCCGCTGTAGTGGGTTCGGGTGATGGTGTTGCTGGCGTTGCGTTCCTGAACCACATTCGTGCTGCTCCAGATGAAGATTTTCGTCGGCGTGGTGAATGCAGCCCCACTGGAGCTGCCTACAGGGTATTGATATTCCTTCACGCGGCGATCCGCATGATCGTAGTCCCACTTCCAGGTGGTGGTGCCTTTGGTGACGGTGCGCAGGCGGTTCTTCACGTCCCAGGTCATGGTGCGCTGGCCGTCGGTGAGCGTGTTGCCATTGGTGTCGTGGGTGAAGCTGCGGGTGGCCGCAGGGACGCTGAACTGCCACTGCTTCGTGGTGGTCGCACCACCAGTATCCGTGGCCTGGACGGTGACGGTGTTCGTTCCAGCCTGTACGGGGACGGTGCGGCGGTAGCGAAAGCCGTCGCCGCCGCTGTCCTTGCTGAGCTGCGCCGCGGCTCCGTTCACCGTGACGCGGGCAAACTCATTGACCGTGCCCTCGACAACGGTCTGGCCACCGCCGCCGATGGCGGTGAGGCGGTTCATGCTGTTGTGCGTGCGGGTTTCCATGACGGCACTGCTGCCCCGTGAGTGGGAGAGCCAGTTGCCCGCAGCATCCAGGGACCAGTTTTCACCGTCAATGGGTGTGTTGGGAGCGCTGTCGGCGGATTTTTCGGCATGGAGGAGTTCGCCGTCCGCGTTGTGACCGTAGCTCCAGGTGGAGGCGGTGATTCCCTGCCCCTGCTGCTGCCAGGAAGTGATGCGCCCGGCCCTGTCATAGCCGTAGGTGTGGCTGGCGAGCGTAGCGGCAGGCGTGCCTGCCAGAGTGTGGGTGATGCTCTGCATGGCGCTGGCGCTGGCACCGAGGACATTTTGAGGCGTGCCATGCGGCAAGTAGCCGAAAGCGGTGCTGAGGCCGTTCGGGCGGCTGAGGCTTTCGAGGCGGGAGATGTCCGTCGCGGAGTAGTTGTGGGTGAAGGTGCCAAGGGCACTGGTGAGGGTCGCGAGTCTGCCAAGGCCGTCCCAGGTTCGCGTCTCGGTTCGCAGGATGGCGTTGGTGTCACTGCGGAGGTTTTCCGTGCTCACACGGCCCTGCCAGTCATAGACGTACTCCAAGGTGTCGTCGGCCAGGGGACCGCTGATGGTTTCCACCGCGCCACCGCCATCGGCATTCAATGGCCGGTAGGTGTACTGGGTGTAACCGAGGAAGCTGTCCGTGGTGTAGAGCAGGCGTCCGAGGCCGCCAGGCTCATAGGTGTGGGTGAGATCTGCCACACCCGAGGAGACGCTGTTGTCGCTGTAGTCTTCTTTGTGCAGGCGTCCGTCCACCAAGTAGCTGTAGCTCACGGTGGGCTGGGGACTGTTTTTGTCATTCGGGCGTCTCATGCTGGCGAGGCGTGCGCTGCGAGGATAGTAGCTGTAGGTGGTCTTGGTGACGAGATCGGGCATGATTTTCTCGGTCACGCGGCCCAGGATGTCCCGCTTCCATTCGGTGACGCGGCCTGCGGGGTCGGTGAGCTTGGAAAGGCTGCCGCAACTGCACCAAGTGTACTGGGTGACTTTGTTGCCGGGGGAGATGGCCAACATGGGGCGCTGGATGGCATCATGCGGCGTGCGGGTCCAGCGCCCGGCGCGGTCCTTGGTGGCGACGAGGTCGAGCCGGTCATAGTGGAACTGCTCGGTGCTGTTGTCAGGATGCGTGATGAGCGTGGGGCGGTCAAAGTCGTCGTAGTCGTGACGGGTCATGTAACCACCCGCGTCGGTGTGCGTGCGGACGCGGCCAATGTCGTCGTAAGTGAAGGTGTCGGTGGTGACCCACTGGTTGGGAGTGGTGGGATGGGATCGCTCAATGCGGCGCAGCAGGCCGGGAGTGCCGGTGGCGGACCAGGCAGGGACGGGGGCCGAAGCCAGTGCGGTGTAAGTCATGCGGGTGGCCTCAGAGTTGCCTCCCTTGCTGACGGTGATGAGAGTAGGCTGGCCCTTGGCGTTACGCTCGTAGGTGGTGGTGAGACCGCTGGCCTCGGTGACGGTGTGCGGCATGCCACGGCGTCCAGCATCTGTGACGTAAGTAAAGCTGCGAAGGGTGTTCCCGCCCGCGACGACGGAGGTGATGTCGGAGCCAGAGTAGTTCAGCGTGGTGGTCCGTCCAAGTTCGTCGATAAAGGTTTGTGGCTGGCCGGTGGCGGTGTAGGTCTGCTGCTTGACGACCCAGCGGAGCTGGCCGTTTTCGTCCTCGGTCTGGCGGGCGGTTTTGCTGGGCAGGTCGAAAGTGCCGACACGAGAGTTTTTTGGCTGACCTGGGTAGTTGTACCACTCCGCAGCCTGCCCTGGGAGTTTGTGGCAGAGGGGAACCGGACCGGTGACACCCATCTCGACCTGGAGCCATAGGGTGATCTCGGCAAATTCATTTTTGTCAGCATTCGGATCGGTGGCGAGGGCTTTTTGGTACTCTTTCCATTGTTTGCGATTCCATTCGACGGTGCAGTGAAAATGATCTGAAACGGGGACGGTGGTGAGAAAGGCCACATTGGAGCCTCCTGCCGGGATGGAAGACGGAGGGCGCGATTCCATTTTTGGCCCCGTTGAAAATGAGGTGTAGCCATCGTGATACACGTAGGCCTTTCGAGTCACATACCCAGCCGGGTCAGTTTTCTGGATAACACCTCCTGGTAAATACTGAAAGGAAGTCTGCCCGTAGGGTGTGGTGATGCTAATGCCCCCGGAGCCGTGTTGAATGGTGGAGACAAGGCCCAAGGCATCGCGAATCGAGTTCAACTGCGTGCCCCAATATCCCGTATAGCTAAAAGACGCGTAACGGCCAAAAGGGTCGGTGATGCGTTCGATCACCATGCTGGTGGGAGAGGCATAGCTGAAAAGCGTCTCTTTACCGGTGGCATCGACGATCTTCGAAAGCCTGACAAGAGAGTCATAGTGAAGAACCAGCTCGTAGCCGCTCTCGTCTCGAACGCGGGAGAGATAATAGCGGCGGGCGGTGCCAGCATTTGCCTGAGTGAAATCCATCTGCGAACCGTTTGAAAAGGTCAGTCGATAGCCGCCTGTAATGGGAGTCAACTGTGGACGACTAGGATCACGGGAAACATAAGCACTCCCACTGCGGCTGTAATTAAAAAAAGTGGAGGGAGTGACCCACTGCAGGGTGGAATTTGCCCCCGTGATCGGCAACCCGTCCGAGGAGCGGATATAGGTGAGCAAGTTGTGTTTCCAGCCTGAGCCAAAATAGGAGGTGTCTCCCTCCCAATACCAAGCATCTGCTTCATACGAGCGGTAGTCGTGATATTCCAGGGTGAAATCAATCGCGGGCCCCCAGAGCGGGCGATAGGTGAGCGGCTGGTCGAAAACAGCAACATGGGGGATGAAATCCGTGATCGTACCGACCATCATTCCTTCACACTCGGGTCTGGGACAAGGCTCTCCTTCCAATTTACTGTAGGAGGGACACGCAGCCCGCCCAAAGACATGCTCCATCTGAGCGTCTGCGGCAGGTTGAAAAGCATCAGGCAAGTTCTCCGCGTGGGGCACGAGAAAGAAGCCGGAGGCGGTTTGGTTGAGCGCCTTGAGTTCGATCCAGTCTGTCACGGCCAGAAAAGGGTCTTGTAGGCGAACCCGTCCAGGAGCGATCTCCACGACCGCCGAGTAATGCCCCACTCCATTGGCAAACTGCAGGTGGGCAATGGAAGGCACGGGAATGGCGCTGCCCGCGCTGCGATAGACCCACTTCCAACCGGTGCTGGCCGTGTGGATGCGGCGCTGGAGCATGACAGCGGACAGACCGCGCTCGATCAATTCCGACTTTTGAGCGCCTTCCAGGTCAATCCCCCAAGTCGCCACGGCGGCGGCCTGCTCATCGTCCTGCGGTTTGGTATAGCGGTTGATCACGTCCATGCCGATCATCTCGGCGATGAAGTTGTACGCGACGACGCCACACTCAACGCTGGCAAGAGGGTCCGTGTCCCATTGATGTAATCTTTCGCGAGCACGATCCACGAGCGATTTGGAAAAAACATGAGGAGGTCTTCCTTCGATTTGGGCAAGCAAAGCCTTGAGCTGGCTACGCATGCCGGTGCGCATGTAGAGCACCGCAAGCTGTCCCAACGCCATCTCTGCCAACTGGTAGGCAGGGCTGTCAGGCTGCTCGTTTCTAGTCTGCTCCCAAGCACGTGTGAGAGCTTTTAATGCGGTGTTAAAATGAGCGCTCCCTAGCGCCGTTCTCCCGGCTTCCAGCCATAGGCTGGGGGAGATGTCCGAATCTGGCTCCATGTCCAAGGAACCAGTCAATACCGCAAGCCGTTCCGAGGAGGGGGCCGCAGACTTCGCGGCGTATTCATTGACTGCTTTGGTGAGCAGGGCGCGCGCGCCTTTCTTTTTGCTCTTCGAGCGGCGCACCAGAGGGACTTCTAGAAGCTTGGAAGAGTTGATGTCCACATCAGAGGCGTCTGTCTTCACGCTCTGGACGAACTTTGGGGCCCTTACCTGGCGCGCGGCGGTGAACTGCGCACGGCCGGAGCGCACAGGCGGCGGAGGCACCCATCCATCACTGGCAAGCGCGCTCACTGAGGCAGGAGGCTGCTGAGCGAGCAAACTCCCTGGAGGCAGGCACAGCACTGGGAGTGCTAGACACTGGATGACTGCAGCTAGATGAAAAAGCTTGGGGTTCATGGCCATATAAAAAGCAAGAATCAAGGAAGCAGCAGCGCTCCTGCGGGTGAGGTCAAGGTGAGGACAGGATGTCCGGCAACGTCAGCGGGCTGCGTGCTCACAGATGGATCGAGAGGCATCGGATCAATGTTATCGTTCACTCCATCGCCGTCAGTATCGGCCACGAAAGCGCTGGTGCCTGTCATCCACTCCCGTTGCAAAGTCAGCGTGTCATTGTCCACGTCCGAGGCAATGTCCCAACCCATGATGCTTGCCAAGGAATCCAATCTGGCCAACGCCACGCGATTGACAGTTCCATCGGAGTCAAAGTCCGAATCCGGAGACTCAACCAGTGAACCAAAAGTGGCAAACTCCCAAGAATCGAGCCAGCCATCCCCGTCCGTGTCCCCCACCACGGCGTTTGGCCTGGTCGGATCCGTTCCAGCTTGCTGTTCAAAGAGGTTGTTGCGATAGTCTGCGTCTGGATCGTCTGTTCCTGTGAATAAGGTTCTGCTGGTAAACCAGTTCTCTTCCCACACATCCAAGAGTCCATCGTTGTCTTTGTCGCAGTCTGGATCTGTCTTCAAAGGATCTGTGCCTGCTGCTTGCTCCTCTAGATTGTTCCTTTCATCATCGTCTGGGTTGTCTCCTCCGTCCTGGAAGTGGATGTCCGTCCAGTAGCGCATCTCCCACAAATCAAACAATCCATCGTCATCGAGATCACAGTCGGCATCCATTTCTTTGGGATTTGTCCCAGCGAGCTGCTCAGCCAGATTGTCTCTCTCGTCGCTATCGGGATTGCCAGTCGGCCCCATCACGCCGATACCAGACCAGTAACTCTTCTCCCAACTGTCCAGCAGGCCGTCACCATCCTGGTCTGCGGTCGGCGCGGTC
>CAXNGR010000048.1:0-10900 GCA_964201265.1 Verrucomicrobiaceae bacterium | reverse complement strand
ATGGGTTTATCAATTATGTATCCCCGATCTTTTCTCCATAAATTTCAAGATTTCAGACAGATGTCACCACAATCACTACTGGTGTTGCTCCGAACGTTCAGTCTGTCAGCCAGCAGGGTTTTATCCCACTAGCACAGGCGGAGCAATTGATCACACCAAACACAATCAATCAGCCCGTGTTTTCTGTCAGGAAAGTAAGCACTGGAGTATCCATCTGGGACGGTCAGACAGTAGCACTTGGTGGACTTATCCGTGAAGATGTTCAGGATGTGGAAGACAAACTTCCAGTCCTTGGAGACCTGCCCTTTATTGGACGACTTTTCAGGTCAGAATCTGAGCAGCATTTTAAGCGAAACTTGATGATTTTCGTGACTGCTCATTTGATTGATCCTTCTGGTCAAAGAGTGAAAAATAATCAGCCTGTTTCTCCGGCAATTGGTGGGACCGTGCCCGGTAATCCGTTGCTGCCAGCCGTGGCTCCTTGATTCGCATCTTGTTTGCCAATAATTCATTGGGGCAGGTGGTTCATACCACCTGCCTTTTTATTAATCCCCCAAAGCCTGCGCGTTCGAGCATGTTTTCAAACATGAGAAATTGGATCATCACCGGAGGCGTCGGTTGTGGCAAAAGTAGCATGCTCTCACTGCTCAAAGGAATCTGCAGGGAGCGATCAGTGGTTATTTTTTCTTCTGATGCTGCAGTGAAGGAAATATTGAACCGATCTGATATCCTTGCCTCCCTTCAGGAGTTGTTTGGCCCAGATGCCGTGAATGCGAACGGGGTATGCCGTGAATGGCTGCGCACCGAAGTGCTTCCTGTGCCAGAAAAGCGGGCGAAGCTTGAAAAGCTCCTTCATCCCCTGGTTCTCTCCCTCCTGGAGACTGCTCGGGTCCTGGCGCGAGCGTCCGGCTGCAATCTTTTCCTTGCGGAAGTCCCCTTGCACTATGAGATTGGTAGTACAGTATCAGCAGACTTCGTCATCGTGGTGGCCTCCAGCCAGTCGGTGCAAGTCAGGCGGATGATGGAAAAACGGGGGCTCGACGAACACACGGTTCAAAAGTTCCTGCAGGCCCAATGGCCCATCGAAGCCAAGGTGGAAAGAGCGGACGCCGTCATTTGGAATGATGGCAGTCTGGCCTCTCTCGAAGCCCAGGCGCTGACACTGGCAAGTCCACTCTTGCAAGCATGAATGACCAACCCATCGAATCCCCTGTCACGACCCCGGTTTCCGCTGTCGAAGAGAACGCGCCCGACGCTTCCGTGGCTTCTGCTATCCTAGATGACAATGGCGCACAGCCTGAATCTGTGCAGCCACCAGTCGTGGAGCCTTCAAAGGCAGATGGAGCACAAGCACCGTTTCCGCAGGAGGTATCGATCAATGACCTTCAAAACGCCACTCTCACCGAGTTGCTGGAGCTGGCGGAAACCGTCTCCTTTCGCCTCAATGCCAGCCGCACCAAGCACCAGCTCATTTATGATCTGTGCTCGTGGATGGCCGAGCACAAAACACGCCTGAAAGTCGAGGGCGTTCTGGAGATCGGAGCCGACAACTTTGGCCTCATCCGCTATCCCAAATACAGCTTTGCCCCGCTGCCGGAGGATGTCTTCGTCCCTCTGTTCCTGGTCAGGAAATTCAATCTGCGCCCGAGCCAGCGCATCACCGGCTTTGCCAAGGCACCCAAGGACAAGGACAAATACATCGCCATCGACCGCATCACCGAGGTTGAGGGCATGCCCATCGAGCAATGGGAGCCGCCGGTGGATTTCGACAAACTGACCGCCACTTTCCCGAATCAGCGCATCATTCTCGAAACCGCCAAGCCCTGCGCAGTCAGTTCACGCATTCTGGACATCATCGCACCTCTCGGCAAAGGCCAGCGTGGCCTCATTTGCGCCCCGCCGCGCTCTGGCAAGACGATCATCCTCAAGGACATCGCCAAATCCATCGCTCTCAACCACAAGGAGATCACCTTGATCGTACTGCTGCTCGATGAGCGCCCTGAAGAAGTCACGGATTTCGAGGAAACTGTGCAAGGTTGCGAGATTTACAGCTCCACCTTCGATGAGAGTCCGAAGCGCCATAGCCAGGTGGCTGAGATCGTCCGCGAGCGCGCCTGCCGCCTCGTCGAGATGAAAAAGGATGTCGTCATCCTGCTGGACAGCATCACGCGTCTCGCCCGTGGCTACAATTCCATGCAAGGCGGCAAAGGAGCCGTCATGTCCGGTGGTGTCGGCACCAAGTCGTTGCAAAAGCCCAAGAAATTCTTCGGCGCTGCTCGCAATGTCGAGGAAGGCGGCAGCCTCACCATCATCGCCACCGCGCTCATCGAGACCGAAAGCCGCATGGACGAGGTCATTTTTGAGGAGTTCAAAGGCACCGGCAACATGGAGGCCACGCTCGACCGTGAAATCTCCGAGCGCCGCATCTTCCCAGCCCTGCATGTGCTCAAATCGGGCACTCGTCGTGACGATCTGCTTTACCACCCGGACGAGTTCCGTCGCATCACGCAGGTGCGCAAGCAACTTGCCGCAGTCCCTGCGGTCGAGGCACTCGAGACGCTTATTCGCAACATCAACCGCACCAGCAACAATGCGGAAATCCTTCTCATGGGGCTGAAATGATCACGCCAGCACCAGACCAGACGGACCACGAGTTCATCGACACCCCGGAGCATCTTGAGCAATGGACCGCTAAAATGCACCAGTGGCTTGCGGAAAGACCGGACAAGCGCTGCTGCATCGACACCGAGGCCGACAGCCTACATCATTACCATGAAAAGCTCTGTCTCTTGCAGGTGAACTGCGCTGGCCGTTTCGCCCTGATTGACCCGTTGGCGATAGCCGATGTTTCCCCGCTGCTGGAACTGCTCGACGTGCACGAGTTGTGGTTCCACGGCGCTGATTACGATCTCACCATGCTGCGTCGCAGCTACGGTTGGAGTCCCCGGGTGATCCGTGACACGCAAATTGCCGCACGCCTTCTTGGCGCTCGTCAGTTTGGTCTTGCGGCCCTAGTGAAGAACAACTTCGAGATCGAACTCTGCAAAGCCTCCCAAAAGGCCGACTGGAGCCGCCGTCCTCTGCCACCGAACATGCTTTCCTACGCCGTTGATGACGTGCGTTACCTGCTCCCACTGGCGGACAAGTTTGTCGCGCAATTGCGTGAGAAGGGCAGGGAAGACTGGTTTCATCAGAGTTGTCTCGCCCTGCAAGAAGACGTCGCCGCTCGTGACAATGCCGCGCGTGAAGATCCTTGGCGTGTGCAGGGCTGTGGGCGCTTGCAGCCGCGTGGCCTAGCTATTTTGAAGGGCATGTGGGAATGGCGTGAAGGCATCGCGAAGGAGCGGGACACTCCATGCTTCAAAATCATGTCGAACAAGCAAATGGCCGCGTACGCCGAACAGTTCGAGGCCGGTCAGCCGCTGAATCCGCCCAACGGTTGGCGTCCACGTTGGAAAAAAGAGTTTCAAGACATTGTTGCCGCCGTCACGTCCTCAGATCCTTCCTCATGGCCTGCGCGGCCGAAAAAGACCAAGGGCCGCCTCAGCGACACGCAGCGAGATCAGATCGACAAGCTCTGCGCTCATCGCGAAAAAGTGGCGCTGGAACTGGAGATCGAGCCTTCATTGCTTGGTTCACGCAGCACCATTGAAGAACTCGTCATCGAGGGGAATCCCGCCAATCATCTCATGAGCTGGCAGCACGATCTGATGGCGCGTGGCCTGGAGCAGGTGCTCAAGGCGGAGTAGCCTGCCTGCGGCGCTATTTCTGCTTCAACCAGTCCGGTAGCATGATTTCCGCGCTTTTCACCGGCATGGTGTCGCCCTTCCATGCGAAGCCCGCCTCCTCAAAGCTGGTCCGGTTTTCGCGCAAGAAGGCCAGCAGGCGATGTCCTATTAGTTTGTTCGGCGAATCATGCCGCACAGCAAAGGGCTGCACAGCCTTCGATTTGTCGGCGGGCAGCGGCACGGCGTCAAAATGCTCTGGGGCAGACTGGATGTTGATCCGATAGACCACCGCCGCGTCTAGCGATCCTGTGCGCATCTGGTTCACCAAGAAGTCGCCCGTCGGCACCTGTGAAGACGCGTTTTTGCTCACACTTTCCCACAGGTTCATCGACTTCAGCATCGAGCTCGTTAGAAAGCCCAGTGTGGACTGCTCCGCGTTGCACAATCCCACGCGCAGCCCCGGTCGTGCCAGATCCGCCAGCGTTCGGATGCCTTGCGGGTTGCCCTTCGGCACCGCGATCACAATCTCCGCCTCCGTCAGCATCACCGCCTCCGGGAAATGCTCCGCCACCGGCGGCACGAAGCACACGTCGCAGGCATAATACACATCTGGGAACTTCGGGTTGCTGCTGTCGCCCATCGTCTTCATCGCAGCGCACAGGATGCCGCAGCCGTTGTAGGTTGTCGTCACACTGATGCCCTCACGGCTGGCAAATTTTTGCAGCACCTTCTCGATCGCCGGACGGTTCACGCCACCGCTGTAGAGAATCAAATCAGGCCGCAAAGCCCATTGGTCGCCCGGCACAGCCTTGAAGCCATGCTTCTCAAAGACCTTGGCACCCTTTTCAGGAGCTGACAGATAACGCGCAAAACGCATCGCCTCCGATGGTTGTCCGCACGCATCTAGCACCGCTGCGGTGGCAAATTCTTCGTGTTTTGCCAGCTCGGGTAGTATCACTGCTTCCAGACCGGCAAACTGCGGCACTGTCGAATCCCACACAATCGCCGCATCCACTGCTCCCAGGGACAAATCCGCCGCGATCTCCGTCACCGTCGGTTTCATCACCGCCGCCTTGGCTGCCAGCGCGTCCCATTCGGCCCCAAGAAGCTTTTTCGTCACCCGTCCGATGCTGGCTGACTCAGGATTTGGCAGCGCCAGTTTGATGCCATTCGCTTTTAGCGCAGCCAGGCTGTCAATCTTCCTGGGATTGCCCTTCGCCACCGCCAGCACGGGCTTTTGCTTCGCGAGCTGAAACTCCTCGCTCGTCACGCCCAGCTTTTTCGCATCCGCCAGCGCTCCGTCATCAGCGGCGATGAACAGATCGCCCTGCTTCGCGATCCTGATCTGGCTCAGCAGCGTCCCTGTGCCGCCGTATTGCAGTCTGACCTCAGTGCCAGTCTCCTTCTGATATGCCAGCGCGATCTCCTCCACCGGCTTCTTCAATCCCGCGGCACAAAACACCGTGAGCGGCACGCTGCCACCCTGTTTCGGCTTGAATGCCATCCAGGCGGCTCCGGCGAGCGCTCCCAGGCACAATACAACGGCAAATTTCTTCATCATGACAGACCATGAACGTGCCAGACCACCGCGGTCGCTCATTTTTTACGCGATCAGTTTCTCGATCACCTGCCCACCGATCTGGGAGAGCTGCTTGAAGCGGCCGCCGTGGTAAAAGGTGAGCTTGTTGTCATCGAGACCGAGCAGGCGCAGCAGGGTGACGTGCAGGTCACGCACATGATGCACCTCCTTGATGGCCTCCATGCCGCGATCATCGGTGGCACCGATAGTGTGACCGGCTTTGCAGCCGCCACCGGCCATCCAGATGGTCATGGCCTTCGGGTTGTGATCGCGACCGTAGGCAGTGCCGCCGCGTACGCCATTGTCCGGTGTGCGGCCGAATTCGCCGCACCACACGATGAGCGTGTCATCGAGCAAGCCGCGCTGTTTGAGATCGGCGATGAGGGCGGCGATGGGCTGATCCACCTGACGGATGAGATTGCCATGCGCACGCTCGATGTAATCGTGGCTGTCCCAGGTGCCCGCGTAGAGCTGCACAAAGCGCACGCCTTTCTCGACGAGTTTCCGCGCCAGCAGGCACTTCCGTCCAAAGGCATCCGTGGCATCACTGCCGATGCCGTAGGCTTCCTTGGTCTTCGCATCTTCCTTTTCGAGATCGATCACTTCCGGCACCTGCATCTGCATGCGGAAAGCGAGTTCATAGTTGTTCATGCGGGCCTTCAACTCGTCATGCCACGGATGTTCCTCGGCGTGTTTGGCGTTTAATTTGCCCAGCAGGTTCAGATTGGCCCGCTGATGCTCCGGCGTGATGCCGCGCGGCGGCTGGAGATCGAGGATGGGCGATCCTTTGGCTCTCAGCGCGGTGCCTTGATAATGTGCGGGTAGGTAGCCATTGCCCCAATTGGCACTGCCGCCCTGAGGATAGCTGATCTCAGGCAGCACGATGAAGCCCGGCAGATCCTGATTCACGGAGCCGAGGCCATAATTCACCCAGGAGCCAATCGCCGGATCGCCGCCGAAACGATTGCCGCAGTTCATCTGATACATCGCCGTGGGATGATTCACCGAATCAACCTGGCAGCCGCGATAGAAGCAAAGCTCATCCGCCACCTTTGCCAGATGCTGCCATGGCTCGCTCATCCATGCGCCGCTCTGACCGTGCTGCGCAAACTTGAACGGCGACTTCACATAGTAGCGCTTCCCGCTCTCCATCGCCGATTTCATCTTCCCTTCGCGGGTGAACTCCTTGAGGTGAAACTTTTCCAGCATCGGCTTCGGATCAAAGCAGTCGATGTGACTCGGCCCGCCCTCCATCATGAGGAAGATGCAGTTCTTCGCCTTGGCCGGAATCATCTGCGGTTTCGGGGCGAGCGGGCTTTTTTGCTCGGCGGCCAACAGGGAGGTCAAAGCCACGCTTCCAAGTGAGGTGCCGAGTCCATAGACAAACTCACGACGCGTGGGCGCATGCAGCGCCCGCGATCCAGCACAGGGAAAAAAGTTTGGTTTCATGTCAGCGGCTATTCTCCCGCTTTAAACGCCCGCAGTGCCAAAAAATAGCGCTCAACTCGGCACGATGATCTCCACACTCAATCCGCCCCCTTCGCGATTCTGGGCGGTCACCGTGCCGCCGCAGGCTTCGATGCAGCGTTTGGTGATGGCGAGCCCGAGGCCGCTTCCGCCGGTGTGGCGTCCACGGGCAGCTTCCGGGCGGTAAAAGGGCTCGAAGAGGCGTGAGATGGCTTCTTCAGGCACTCCAGGGCCACGGTCGAGGATTTGAATGATGACGCGGCCATTTTCGGCTTTGGCGGTGATTTCGATGTCTTTGGCGTAGCGGACGGCATTGCGCACGACGTTGCCGATTCCTCGATCGAGGGCGTTTCGGAGGCTGTGGATTTTGATGTCGCCGATGTCGAGTTGGATGCCGTTTTCGGGGGCTTCGCGGGCGAGGACGTTTTGGAGCAGTTCGCGCAAGTCGATGTCTTCGGGCGTTTCGCGGTCGGGGATGGTTTCAGCTTTGGTGAAGGCGAGGACTTCTTCGACGAGCTTGGCCATGTGCTGGAGTTCGCGGTCGAGTTTTTGCAGGTAGGTGGCCTGATCAGGCGTGCTGCGTTGCTCCACCACGCCAAGGGCCATCTGCATCCTCGCAATGGGGCTGCACAGCTCGTGGGCGACATCGGCGGTGATGCGACGTTGCTGCGTCATGTAGTCGCCGAGTTGGGCGGCCATGGTGTTCACGGAGGTAGAGAGTTCGCCAAGCTCGTCACCGCGATTGTCGGGCAGTCGCACGTCGAACTGACCTGCGGCGATTCGTTTGGAGGCTTCGTTGGTTCGGCGAATCGCTTTAGTGATGCCTTGAACGACGGGGAACCAGAGCAGGGCAGAGAAAAGAATCCCACAACTGAAAAGAATCACCCAAGGTGTCCAATTGAAGAGCAGTCCGTCGGCACTAACATCTTGGGAGATCATCGCCAGAGTGAGCGGATGCCAGAGACCATTCTGTTCAAAGAGAATGTCCATGTGAATGCCGGCCCAGTAGCGGGTGGGCATTTCACTGCGAAGCAGAAATCTCGGTTTGGGTGGCTGCGCAGATTCATTGGGGCGCTGTGGCCGCTGACGAGATTCAGCCCTGCGTTTGTCGATCAGCCGCTTGCGCACATCCTCTGGCGGCTCGGGTGCATGCCCCAGCACAAGCTGCCCGTCGGCACCGAACAGGGCAAAAGTCACGTCTCTGCGATCTTCAAAACGCTCCAGCACATCCAGCCAGTCGCTTTGCGGCCGGTTGATCAGCCGGTCTTGAAGGCGTGCCGATAAATGTTCGAAGTTGCTGCCGGGTGGGCCGCTCAGCAGCCATGCAAGTTCTGGAGTGATTAGCTTGCTGATATACACATATCCAAACAGAGCCAGCACCGCCAGGTTCACGAGGAACCAGAGTAAAATCTTCGTATAGAGCGGGAGTTTGAGACGGCTCATCGTCCGGGAGTCACGAGTTGATAGCCATAGCCGCGCACGGTTTTGATGAAGCGTGGCTCCTTCGGGTCATCGCCGAGTTTTTTGCGCAACGTGGAGATGTGCATGTCGATAGCACGATCGAAGACATCCCATTCGCGGTCGGCGACTTCTTCGATGAGTTGCTCGCGGGTTTTGACGCGGCCATGCGCTTTGGCGAGCGAGAGCAGCAGGCCAAACTCGGCCGGTGTGAGCTGCAAAGGTTCGGCACCGAGCACGACGGCATGCGTTTCAGGATTGAGGCGCAGTTCGCCGATGACGAGTTCTTTGACGGGGGCCTGTGGAGCCGTTTCAGCGATCCAACCGGTTCGCCGCAGCAGCGCACGCAGCCGGGCGAGCAGTTCGCGGGAGGAAAAAGTCTTCGGCAGGTAGTCGTCGGCACCGAGTTCGAGGCCGACGATGCGATCCACCTCCTCGCCGCGGCCCGTGAGCATCATGACGGGCACCTTCGATTTTGCGCGGATGCGGCGGAGGACCTCAAAGCCATCGCAACCGGGCATCATGACATCGAGGATGATGGCCGCCCATGACTCGGACGTGGCCCGATCGGCTCCACGCTCGCCATCGTGCTCCATTTCGACCTCGAAACCCATGGGCTTGAGGTAATCGGCCACGAGCTGGCAGAGCTCGGTGTCGTCGTCGATGATGAGGAGGCGCATGAGCCCAAGATGAAGGCTTTTTCGCGTGCGGCCATCGCCTTGACGCAATCCTGACAAATCTCCTGTGATTCTCTGAAGCGGTTCTGACGTGGCTGGGGTTGGATGGTGCATCATGAAAACGATTCCTGCCTTCCTCCTGTTTGCCTCAAGCCTCGCCGCGCATGATGTGGTCACCACGGACCGCGAGGTACTGCGAGCGCACATCTTCGAAGAATGGATGCAGAAGGGAGCGCGGGCACTCCTGCCCGCATCTTCTGAAAATGGCGGCGAAGCCGCGAAGAAGACTGAAGCGGAGAGGAGTCTCCGCGCTCCTCTTCTCGCCTCCACGGCCTCGGTCGTCCAACTCGCCGCCGCGGCAGTCGCGAACGCGGCGAATGCACCGCAGACCGCGAAGGCCTTTCTGCCCTTCACGAAGCTCGATCTGCGTGCGGACGGCGAGTTTCTCTACGTGGGCTCGAATGGCCTGCCGGATCACAATATGATGGTCGGCATCACCGCGTGGCAGCAGCAGGTACCGCTGCCGCAGCCGTATTTCGATGACAATGCCTGGCGCATCCCGCTGAAGCCGGTGCCAGCCAAGGAACCCGCCATGATCAAAGGCCGCTTCCTGCGCGGGGCGATTGCTTTGGCGGTGAATGGGATTCCGATCTTCAACCCGCAGAACAATCGCGGCGAGATCAGCTACGAGATCGGTGAGTTGGACGAGTGGGGCGGGCATTGCGGGCGTGCGGATGATTACCACTACCACATCGCGCCGCTGCATCTCCAGGCGCAGGCCGGGAAAGGCATGCCGGTGGCTTATGCGCTGGATGGTTACCCGATCTATGGCCTCACGGAGCCGGATGGATCACCCGTGGGTCAGTTGGATGAATGCCACGGCCATGAAGCGTCCAGCGGCTATCATTATCATGCCTCGAACACGTATCCGTATGTCATCGGTGGCTTCCATGGCGAGGTCGTGGGGGCGGGAGAGCAGGTCGATCCCCAGCCGCGTGCTCAAGGGGTGCGCGAGGCCCTGACCGCGCTTCGCGGTGCCAAGATCACCGCCTTCGAAAGCACCGGCAAGGACAGCTACAAGCTCAGCTACGACGTGAATGGCGACAAACGCAGCGTCAGCTACTCGATCAAGGCCGATGGCACGTTTCCCTTTGACTTCGATAACGGCAGCGAAGGCAAAGCGAATGAAGTTTACACATCGAGAGGTCAAGGCGGTCAAGATCGTCAAGGTAGCGGACCTGAGGGCAAAAGAGGCCAAGGGAAGGGCAAGGGAAAAGGTAAAAGCGGTCGCGAAGGTGTAACCGGGGCATTCCTGCCCCGAGATATTCCGGCAGAGGGGCCAGGAATGGCCCCGATACATGGCATCTTAGACGTGAATGGCGATGGCGTTGTCACTGCGCAGGAGTTTGCCGACAACGCGAAGTCGAACGCCGCGAAAAAAGGCGTCGCCATCCCCGAGGCGATGGCGAAGGCCAAAGATCAGTTCAATACCTTCGATCACAATCGCGATGGCAAGCTCGACACACCGGAGTTGAACGAACTCGCTGGCAACGCACCTGCCGGTGACGCCCCGAGGCCCCGTGGCGATGAACCTCCCGCACGCGAAGAGATGAAGCGCGGCGAAGGCGGTGGTCATGGCGGCAAGCAGGAAGCCTTTGTCGCGCTGCCGGATCAACCCCGCAGCAGCGATGGCAAATTCATGTTGATGAGTTCCGTCGTCGAAGACCTTCAGAAGCTGCCAGTGGAGTTCACCGGTGATGGCGATGGCCTCAGCCCGCCCTTGGAATGGTCGGGCTCCCCCGCAGGCACACAGAGCTACGCCTTGATCATGGATCATGTGACGCCGGATGGTGACAAGAAGTGGTATTGGACCGTCTATGACATCCCCGCGAGTGCCACGAGCCTTCCGAAGAATTCGCAGCGCATCGGCAAACTCGGCACCGGCTTCAAAGGTGCAGTCGGCTACGAACCGCCGCACTCGAAAGGCCCAG
>CAXNGR010000047.1:0-10934 GCA_964201265.1 Verrucomicrobiaceae bacterium | reverse complement strand
ACGATGGTGCGTCAGGGTTCGTCTTCATCGAAGGGTGCGGAGGAAAAGGCAGACCAGGCGCAAAGCCGATTGGCGAACCCAGTTGATAAGGTGGGTCACACGGCAAAGGGACAGGCCAGCTCTCAAAGTGCTCCTCCTGGGAACGTCGTCGCGAGAAACGGATCGTCGCCAGCAGTTGCGTCGTCGCCAGCGACGAGCTCACTGCCACCGGGGACCACGGTGGAGATCCAAAAGACGAAATCCAAGTATCCGTTTGTTCGGATCGAGCGGAGGGGAGATAGCGGACCTGTGGTGGCCATGGTGGCAGACCACCTGATCGTTTCCATGGGGGAACAGACGCCGGCCGAGGTGCTGCAGAAACGATTAAGCGCCACGGGGCTCGTGCTGCGGAAGACGGTGGCACCGGGACGGGTTTATTTGGTGAGTTCTGAAGGAGAAAGCCAGCCTGACAAGGACACGCTGGACCGCATCAGGGCTCGGTTGCGCCCCTTGAAAGGTACGATCAGCCACGCTGAACCCGATTTTGTGGTCACTCATGACCGAGTGCCGAACGATCCAGGTTACAGCGCCCTGTGGGGCATGAACAACACCTCACCGCCCACGGGGAGCGAGGGCGACATCGATGCCCCAGAGGCGTGGGATCTGGCGACGGATGCGAGTTCAGTGGTGGTGGGCATCATCGACACCGGCATCGACTATGCCCACCCTGATCTGGCGGCGAACGTCTGGACCAACGCGGGAGAGATTGCAGGCAACGGGGTCGATGACGACGGGAACGGCTATGTCGATGACGTGCACGGCTACGACTTCTACAACGGCGACGGGAACCCGATGGATGACCACTACCACGGCACTCACGTGGCGGGAACGATCGGCGCGGCGGGAGACAACGGTGTCGGCGTTGTTGGGGTGGCCTGGAGAGTCAAGCTGATGGCCCTGAAATTCCTCAGCAGCAGTGGCGACGGTTACACCTCAGATGCTGTCGCCGCAGTGAACTACGCCACTCAAAACGGGGCGAAGTTCACGTCAAACTCGTGGGGCGGCGGCGGTTATTCCAGCGCCCTTTTCACTGCGATCCAGAACAGCGGGTCCGTTTTCGTGGCAGCGGCAGGAAACGACGGTCTGGACACGGACAAGTTTCCCTCCTACCCCGCGTCCTACAATCTGCCCAACATCATCTCCGTGGCCGCGACGGATCGAGATGACAGATTGGCGTCATTCTCCAACCATGGTGCGACGACAGTGGACATCGCGGCGCCAGGGGTTTCCATTTACAGCACGTCACCGTCTTCGAGCTATCGCTACCTGAGCGGAACATCGATGGCCACGCCCCACGTCAGCGGTGCCTGTGCCCTGCTTTTCGGCCGGGATGCCAGTTTGACTCCTGCCGAGGTGAAAACCCATCTGATGAATTCTGCGAGCCGGGTTGGCAGCCTGGCCGGAAAGGTGGTGTCCGGAGCACGGCTGGATGCACGCAGCTTGATCGAAGGCTATAACACGGAACCGCCCGTCATCACCAGCGCCAGCTCGGTGGTGGCCTATGCAGGAGTCGGGTTTCAGTTCCAGGTGGCAGCAGATCACTCCCCCGTCTGGTTTGAGGCCACAGGTCTGCCACAAGGGATGCAGATCGATCGTGCGACGGGAAGAATCTCCGGCGTGGCGACCGTGCTGGGCGTGAGCCACGTGGCGCTCGTGGCAGGAAATGCGGCGGGTTTCGGCACTTCGACATTGCAGTTGACGGTTGCCATCGAACCGCCCCACATCACGTCGTCGTTGGTGAAAGCCGGGGTCGTCGGCTCTGCCCTGGCATATCAAGTCACGGCTTCTCCGCCGGCCATCTCGTTTGGAGCCACCGGCTTGCCGGCGGGATTGATGTTCGATCAAAGCACGGGAGTCATCAGCGGCGCTCCATTGACGGCGGGTGTTTATCCCGTCGGACTCAGCGCCACCAACGCGGGCGGCACCGACACCAAGGTGCTGACCCTGACCATTTCGCCAAGGCCGCCTCCGGAGATCACGAGCCCATTGAGCATGACCGGTAGGTACGCGACAGCGTTCAGCTACCAGATCACGGCAACGAATGCGCCAACCAACTATGGTGCCAGCGGGCTGCCGTCCGGTTTGTCCGTCAACACGGGAAACGGGCTGATTTCGGGGACACCGGCGGTCGCGGGAAGCTTTGCGGTGACGATCACCGCCAGCAATGAAAGTGGGAGCGACAGTGAGAGCCTGCAATTGCTCATCAACCCGCCGAATGCCCCTGAAATCACGAGTGGACTGACCGCCTCTGGACAGGTGGGAGAGGTTTTCAGCTTCCAGATCACGGCCACGAACAACCCCACGGGGTTTGCGGCCAGCGGATTGCCGGCAGGCCTGGCGGTCAATGCGACAAGCGGGATCGTATCCGGAGTGCCGACCGCCAGCGGGAGTTTTGCCGTCCTGGTAAGAGCGAGCAACCCCGGTGGCGAAGGCTCGGCGGTGGTGAGCATGACGATCCTGCCCCCTGTTCCGGTGATCACGAGTCCGGCGGCCGTCACTGCACGAGCGGGTGAGGTCATTCGCTATCAAATCACGTCCCAACCGGCCGCCGACACCTATGGAGCCAGCGGATTGCCGACGGGGCTAACGCTGAATGGGGTGAGCGGTGAGATCAGCGGTGTCGTCGAACAGGTCGGAACCTATCCTGTGACGGTGACGGCCACGGGAGCAGGAGGCACCGGATCACTGGGGGTGACAGTGACGATCCAACCGAGGCCAATACCCGAGATCACCAGTCCGACGAGCATCAGCGGGAGTTATGCGACCGCATTCAGCTACCAGATCACCGCCAATCACGCGCCGACGAGCTTTGGCGCGAGCGGTCTTCCCGCCGGTCTGGCCGTCAACACGGCCAGCGGGCTGATTTCTGGGACGCCGACGGAGGTGGGCACCTTCGCGGTGACGATCACAGCGAACAATGAGAGCGGCAGTGGCAGCAAGACTCTGGGGATGGTGATCAACCCGCCGGACGTCCCGAGGATCACCAGCCCAGGCACGGCAGCGGGACAGGTCGGGCAAAATTTCAGCTACGGGATCACGGCCAGCAACCATCCAACGGCGTTCGGTGCAGATGGACTGCCCGCAGGCCTGACCGTGAATGCCGGCACCGGATCGATCTCCGGCACGCCGACTGCGAGCGGGACCTTTGCCGTGCTGGTCAAGGCGAGCAACCTCGGCGGCGAAGGCTCGGCCGTGGTGAATCTGACGATCCTGCCGCCAGCGCCGGTGATCACAAGCGGGACGACGATCAGCGCCCGCGTGGATGAGGCGATTCGTTATCACATCACATCCGAGCCGGAAGCCCAAAACTACGGGGCGAGCGGACTGCCAGCGGGCCTGACGCTCAATGGCATGAGCGGCGAGATCAGCGGCCACGTGGAGCAGGTGGGAAGCTATCCTGTGATCCTCTCAGCGACCGGAACAGGAGGCACGGGAACCCTGGCGGTGATGCTGACGATTTTGCCACGGCCACCGCCGGAAATCACCAGTCCTTTGAGCATCAGCGGGAAGTACGGCAAGGCATTCAACTATCAGATCACAGCAACTCACAAGCCAGCCAGCTACGGGGCCGCCAGCCTGCCCGCAGGCCTGGCCATCAACCCGGGCAGTGGTGTGATCTCCGGGACGCCGACGGAAGTCGGCAGCTTCGGAGTGGCCATCACGGCGACGAACGAAAGTGGCAGCGACAGCGAGACTCTGGCGTTGGTGATTCATCCTCCAGACGCTCCAGTGATCACCAGTCCGGGAACCGCCTCCGGACAGGTGGGACAAGTTTTCAGCTACATCATCGCAGCGAGCAACGCTCCGACAGCTTTCGCAGCGGAAGGACTGCCGGGTGGCTTGAGTGTGAACAGCGGCAGTGGACTGGTCTCCGGCACGCCGACGACAAGCGGGAGCTTTGCCGTGGTGGTCAAGGCGAGCAACCTCGGGGGTGAAGCCTCGGCAGTGGTGAACGTGACGATCCTGCCGCCCGCACCGATGATCACGAGCGGGGCGACGATCACAGCGCACGTCAACGAACAGATCGCCTACAAAGTCACCTCAGAACCGGAAGCGCACAGCTATGGAGCGAGCGGACTGCCAGCCGGCCTGATGCTGAATGTGGCCACGGGGGAGCTGCGTGGCACGGTCGGCCAGGTGGGGAGCTACCCGGTCACATTGACTGCCACCGGAGCAGGCGGAACAGGGTCGCTCGGCCTCACGGTTCACATTCTCCCGAATCCACCCGTGCTGGCCCCCGTGGGAACCCTTTCGTTCGAGGTTGGCGAGCCGGTTGATTTCCAACTCAGCGCCTCAAACCAGCCCACTCAGTTCACGGTGGATGGCCTGCCTTCCGGGTTGGTGCTGGACGGTGCCTCTGGACGGGTGACCGGACTCGCCAGTGCTCAAGGCACCTTCCCGCTGACCATCGGTGCGTCCAACGCGGGTGGTTCGGACACACTGGCGGCCACCTTGGAGATCGTGATCGGGCCGACCCGGATCATTTCCTTCACACCCACGACGATCAATCCCCACGAGATCATCACGATCCACGGCGTTGGGTTTCAGAGCACACGGGGCGTTTATTTTTCACACAACAACCATGAATGGATCGACGCGGAGGCTTTCCAAGTCGTGTCTGACTCGGAGCTGCGCGTAACCGTTCCCTACGTGCTGCAGAACTCCTCCCAAAAAAGCAATCTCATCGTGGAGTCTGATCAAGGCCTCGCCGTGGTCTTTCCGACGAACACCATCGATGTCACCGCAGGTCATGATGCTGGGCATGCAACAGATGCGCATTTCGTCGTGAAGAGAGGCGGGGCGTGGATCGGCGATGGTTTTGCCAATCGGGTGGTGGTCGAGGAAGGCGGATCGGCCCGGGCCATGGGTGGGAGTGTGAACACTTTTTTCGTGCGATCAGGAGGGTTTCTCGACCTGAGTTATTCCACCATCAGCAACAGCAATCAGGTGTTTCATGCGGAAGATGCGATTGTTCTTCAGAACGTCGGAGTCACCGCGATTGGTCGTGGTGACTTCCGGGTGGTGAACAACATCCGCGTGACCAAGCTGCCGACCCTCCTTGAAGTGCGGCAGGTGCCCTTGATCGTCAGTGCCAATTCCGGAACGGCCGCGGTGGGAGATCGGTTTGAATACCAGTTGCTGGTGAGTCGGCCTTACCCGCAGCCGACGTTCGCCGCGACGTCTCTCCCGCATGGTCTGGCACTCGATGCCGTCACCGGCAAGTTGTCGGGTTATCCCAGCACGCCGGGTGTCTATTCGATTCCCTTCACCATCACCAACCCAGCGGGCTCCGCCGCCTTCGTTTACACACTCACCGTCACCGGCACACCCGTTCCTGTCATGCATGGTCCGACCCGGATCGAGGCCAGCTCCACGGCATCACTGAGCTTTCAGGTGGAGATTTACAATGGACCGGCGACCTTCGCCGCCACCGGTCTGCCGCCCGGTCTGTCGATCCATCCCACCACCGGTGTGGTGTCAGGCCTCCCGACAGGAAGCGGCTTCTTTGCCGCCACCATTTCGGCGACCAACTCGTTTGGAACCGCCAGCAGGGCATTCAGCGTTTACGTTGATGAGGTTCCGCTGTCGATCTCGTCCTACGATCCAGACTCGGCTGCCAATGCCACCTGGGTCACGGTGCAGGGCACTGGCTTCGATCTGGTGCGCGAGGTCTATTTTGTGAATGAGGCATTCGATCCTGTGGCGGCCTCGGCGTTTACCATCGTCTCCGAGACGGAGTTGCGGGTCCAACTGCCAGATTTGAACTTTCAGGGGACGTCAGGATCTCCAATCATCCTCAAGGGGGAAGGTTATAGCTGCATGGCCCTGCCAAACGGCAAAGGTGTCGTGGTCGAATCGGGCCAGGCCGTTGAAATCAGCGGCACTGCCTACAAGGAGTTTTTCTATGTCCGTTCTGGCGGCACCCTGTCATCTGGAAGATTCGGATTCAATAATGCTGTGTTCCTTGAGGAAGGGGCGCACCTGGACTTGATCGACCAGTTTCCAGTCAAGGCAGTCTTCAAAAGTGGCACCGCCACCGTGGCGGGAGTTGTTCAACCGCGGACACAGGTGGTGGAAATGACATCGCTGAGCCTCAACCGGGTGACTGATCCGTTGCTCAACGTCTATCGGCTTCCTCAAGTTTACTCAGGCGACCAGGCAGGCAACGTCGGCGACTTCTTTCACTACGAGATCGTGACGCAGAACTACTCCATCACCAACTACCAGGTGACGGGACTGCCTCCAGGATTGAAACTGGCCTGGGTGCAAGCGCCCGGAGGAGCTTTCATTGGCGGGGTTCCCGAAGTCGCTGGAGATTTCCAAGTCAAGATCACCCTTCGCGACAGCGCAGGGCACACCGGCGAAAAGACCATTGGCATGGCCATCAGCAACGCACCAAGGGCACGAATGACCAGCGCAGGCCGCCTCGATGTCGTCGCTGGACAGGAGATCGACCATCAAATCACCGCCAGCCACACTCCGACCGGATTCTCAGCTAGCAACCTGCCCCCGGGCGTCACTCTCAGCAACTATGGCCGGCTGACAGGTTCCATCGCCTCCCCCGGCGTGTGGAAGGTCCCGGTCCAGATTCAAAACATTCATGGCACATCCACCTCGATCCTGCTCCTCGCCGTCGGGACCGCATTGCCTCAGGTAACCCAAATGCCAGCGACGACGACGCGGCTGGCGGAGTTTCTCCTGACGGGAAACAGTCTGCAAACCGTCAACCGCGTCTATTTCGTCCGTGACTATTGGTCGGGCCTGCAAGGCACGGTGCTTCAGAGCTCTGCCGCGTCCGTGCGTGTGGTCACACCCGACTCGTCCAGCCTCTCTTCTTCCGGCATGCCCCTCCTCGTCGATGGTGCGGGAGGCGCCTCCGTGGTAGGCCGGGATAATGCCATGCGCGTCGCCCGCGCCGGAACCGTCAACACCCCATCCAACGGCGGGAGTGTCTGGTATGTTGAAGCGGGCGCAACCCTCCTGTTTCGGGGCAGTGCTCCCTCAGTCATCTTTGCTGAGAACGGCAGCTACGTTGACCTGACGGGTGCTTTTACCGCCCCCACAGTCATCCATGCTCCGAATGCGGTGCTGGCCGGAGGTGGGAACGCCGTCTTCATCCCAGTGAATGATTTGGGGCGCAGCATTCTGCCGAACAATCTGAGCGTTCTTCCCCTGCCCACACTTGCGGTGCCAAACGTCTATCGCGCGTATCTTGGAGTGCCATTTCTCTCGACCATCACCGCCTGGGGCGGGTCCATTTCCGCTTATGGTGCCAGTGGACTGCCTGCAGGTTTGAGCCTGAATGCCACCAGCGGTAGCATCTTCGGCACACCGACGCAAACGGGTGATTTCAATGTCTCGGTCTCGGCGACGAACTCCCACGGCACGTCCTCCAAGCAAGTCACCATGCGGGTCGGTGATCCAGTGGACTTCTGGCGCGACCAGACGTTCGCGGGCCTGGAAGACGGTGGGGACAATCCCCTGGCAGGGGACATGGTGGATGCCGATGGAGACGGCATCTTCAATCTCCTGGAGTTTGCCGGAGGCCTGGATCCCTTGCAGCGGGACAACCGGCCACCACTTTTCGAATCCGCCCGCGTTTCGAACGGCAATTATGAATACACCTTCCGGAGAAGGAAAGGCAGCGGCAGCGGTGACCCGGTGAACGGCTATGAAGTGGATGGTATTCGCTACACCACCGAGATCAGTCATGACTTGGTCCAATGGCACTCAGGCCCGGCCTACCTCGAAAACGTCGGCACCCCGGTGGACAATGCTGACGGAACTGAATCCGTGACGGTTCGCCCACAGGCGACCGCCCCCGCACGCACCACTTCGTTCATCCGCGTGAAAGTGGAACGTGTGAACTGACTTCCGACGATCCCTCCCACGCGGCGGAATGAGGATGCGTCAACGCGAACGTTCCGCCGCGATATGCGCGTCGAGCTTCGTGATCATTTACTGGGTCTTTTCGGGGTTCTTCGCGCTCAAGTCATGGTCTTCGCCAGGATCATCGGCCAAATGATAAAGCGCATGCTTTGAGGCGGGCAGCGGAGTGACTTTCCCACCTGCTGGCCGAGTTGCCGCATCGCGAGACTTGGCTGCAACGCTTCGAGGGACCACAGGAGGAGGCGAAGTTACTGGAGCACCTGCGCATCCTTTACAGCCAGACCTACGTCGGCCTGCTGCGGGGTGAAATCGCCGATCTGCTCAAGAGCGAGCTGGAAGTGCTCGTCCAGCAGAAGCTGGAGGCCATCAAGAAGCGCTTCTGCGAGCTGTCGTTGTTTGTGAAGGAAGTAAAAGAGCGATTCAGCCGCTGGTTCAACAAGCGGCGCGGACGCCGGGGTGCGCTGTGGATGGACCGCTTCAAGAGCATGCTGGTCGAGGGCAAGGGCAAGGCGCTGCGCACGATGGTGGCCTACATTGATCTCAATCCGGTGCGAGCCGGGCTGGCGAAAGATCCGAAGGACTACCGCTGGTGCGGCTACGCCGAGGCGCTGGGTGGTAGCCGGAGGGCGCAGCGCGGCTTGTGCAAGGCCATCGGCAAACCGATGGACAAGGGCGTGCATTGATTCACTCTTTACGGCTGATCGTCAGAAGCCATGGGCAACCGTCACGGCAGCAGCCAAAACGTTTGCCATCTCCTCTCGATCTTTTTCAAGACCTCTCAAACCTTTAAGGAGCGACGGAATGCCAAACAAAGATGACGCCAAGACCTGAATATTCCAAACTGGCGTTTCGTAGTTTCTATATTGACGGCAGTCCCATAATCAGTGCTGCCGAATCAGAAGTCACGCGTTGGGAAGATCAACAGGCGCTGATTTTCCCGGCGGATTATCGAGATTTCCTGCTGCACGAAAACGGTGGTGCATTGCCTGACGAGCGGCATTTCGTCTTCTCTGCGAAGGGGCAAGTATGGCGTGTAGTGCAGTTCTACAATTTTAGTCTCAAGAACAAATTTGCGCTCCAGCCATTTGACTGGAAAAATATGAGTCCGGCTCTTCCCAAGTTTGTCTTTGGGTTCTGTAGAGTTGATGCCCCTGGAGACATCATGGGTGTTTTTATTTCTTTGGACCGCAATCATCCAGGTGTTTATATCATTTTCACCCATTATGAATGCGGACCCGATGCTAGTCCTGCGGCATTCTTCGGAGATCCCGCTGTTGTGAAGATCTCAGATTCCTTTTCAGATTTTGTGAATCGACTAATAGCGGAAGCTGGGGCCTAGCGAGGAATAAGGATGAATGCACAGGCACTCGGTTAAACCGCTGATCTCGTGGGGCATGAAAAATGGCTTGCGTGGCGAGTCCATCGTAGGCCGGATGTGTTTGGCGGGGAAAAACCCGCCAACAGGCACGTCAGCTTCGCGAAACTATCCGGCTTCTTTGACCGCCGCAGACTCCCACACCCCCGAACCAGCCGGATAGTTCGGCGAAGGAAACTCATCATGTTGGCGATGTTTTGCGCGCCGAACACATCCGGCCTACCACCATGCAGACGCGCCACTCAAAAGATGGCAAATCGGTGATCAAGAAAAGCTGAGGTGACGGGGAAAGGCGGGCCTCGGCTAGTTCGCCGCGCCATCATCCCAAGCCGCTGCCTTAATGATGAACGGCTGGCCGAGGCGTTGTCGGCTTCACACCCGCCTGCCAGCCACCAGCCTTGACGCCTTGGGCCTGATTCTGCATGCATTCGCGCACGCTGGGGGAAGCAGCGGCATGCGCCTCAGCCGGGGCGGCAGCAACAGCTTGCTTGCTCACATCCTGCTTAACGGCCTCCTGGGCCTTGGCAAATTCATTGAGAAACGCCTGCTCATCGAGCTTCGCCTGTTTTGGACCGAAGCCGAGCATCGTTTTTTGCGTTGTGCATAGGGGGTCACCTCGCGTCAATAGCACCTCACGGGCCTTGTTGAAGTCCTGAAGCGAGGAGAGTCCGCTTTTTGCGATCAGTTTGTCCATCTTCTCGTCAAACGCTTTGGGATAATTGCAGTTATTCTTCTCGCAGTATTCGCCCACACGCATCGACATCGTGTTCTTGAGGTTTTGCCTAGCCTTCTCGAGAATCTCAGCAACATCGACTCCTTTCGCCTGCTCGAAGTTTTTCGCCTTGGTCAAGTCGATGGATTTATCGATGCCCTCGCCCCTGGAATTGCTGACCCCTCGAAGATCTGTGTTGGCAAGATTGGCACCGTTCAGTTTGGTGGATAAACTCATTTTTGCACAGTAACAGTCGGCGTCTTGCAAGTTCGCATTCGTCAAGTTGGCAAAATCCAGCCTGGCATTGCTCAGATTGGCTTTCTCAAGATTGGCCCCCTCCAAACAGGCATCGTGAAGATTGGCATCTCTCAGATCAGCGCCCTGAAGATTGGCCCCGGTCAAATCCGCATCGCGAAGGTCAACATTGTTGAGCTTGAGCCCGCTTAGATCCGGCCGCGGCCCAGCTTCGGCAAGGTAGGCCTTCGTGATCTTAGTCCGTGCTTCAACATCGTTTGCGACCTGCATGAGGCCTTCTTGCAGTTCTTCTTTGGTCATGGTGTCCAGGGATGTTTCCTGCTCAAGATCGTCAGGGTTGCTGCTGGTTAGACATTTGAATGGGACCTGTGACAAAAAACACGATTTGACGTCACGCGGCTCATTGTGAACTGCGCCCGCAGCCATGTGAGTTACGCTGAGGGGGGTGCTGCGGCGCTGGCAGATGACCGAGCCTCCTGGGCGCACATGCCATTGCCCCCCTTCCGGCGGCATGCCGCCCGTTTTTCCCGCCCGTGGATTGAAGCTGGACAGAAGCCCGGTGGCAGCGGATACATCGCGGCGAAAAGCGCCCCCGTATCCCACGCATGAGCCATCTGGAGACCTTCAAAATCATCCGACTCGCCCTTCTTCCCGTCATCGCCC
>CAXNGR010000046.1:0-10961 GCA_964201265.1 Verrucomicrobiaceae bacterium | reverse complement strand
TTGTTGTTCGCGAAGCTGTTGTCTTCGCCGCCTTCGATGCGCAGTGACGGCGCAGGTTGGCGGTCTTGGCGACGATCGGCGATGAGGCAGCTGGTGACGAGGCTGTGGCGGGTGTTTTGCAGCAGCAGGCCAGCGCCGTCGCTGTCGAGGATGGTGCAGCCGGAGATGTTGAAGGTGTCACCATTGACGATCTGCACAGCGGCGGGATGCGTGCGCACGCCGTCGATATGCAGGCCAGTGAGCGTGATGTCGCGACAGTCACGGAAGACGAGGCCGCCTTTCGCGGCCTCGGCCTTGCCTCGATAGTAGGGTGGATTGCGGTCAAAGGTGTTCGGGCCGATGGCGAGATTGCTGCACCCCACGGCGAGCAAATCATGCTCGAAGCCGACGCCGAAGGTGTTGCCGGTGATGACGGCTCCGCGCACATGCTGGAGGTCGATGTTGACCTCCACGTCGCTCAGCACGTTGTCGCAGATGCTCAGGTGGCCCCAGCGGGCGGTTTCGTCGTTGCCGTAGGGTTTGCCTTTGCCGATGTAGCGTACGTTCGCTGCGCCAGGCGAGGGATTGTGCTGAATGGTACAGCCGACAATGGCGACCTCGGCGGTGGAGCCGTCGGTACAGTCGATGAGCACGTTGGCGGTCGGCGGAGCGTCGGGAGCCATGTTGCTCTCGATGTCGCAAGTGCCGATGTGGAGATTTCTCACGCCACCGCCGCGCGTCACCACACCGCCACCGGCGTTGTAGCTGATGTGGCTGCCGATGATGTTTGACTGATGCAGATCGACATGATCGTAAAACACGCCGATACCGCTGTTGTGATACAAATGGCAGTCGCTGATGATCACATTGCGATTTCGCACGCTGAGCCGCACCGCATGGCGAGATTCATGCACGGAAACACGTGTGATCGTGAGCTGCATCGTGCCCGTGGCCTCGATGCCATCCGCCTCGGCATGAGCGCCGACGATTTCGATGCCATCCACCATCGGCGTGCGCTGCCGGGCGAAGATTTCCGGCTTGAGGCTCGTGGGATCAGCGGTACCGCCGTGCGTGCCTTTGAAATGAAACGCCGGTCCCGCGCCCTCCATCACGAAACGCGCCACGCCATCGCCGCTGAGTGAGATGAAGCCTGTTTTGTCGAGATCGATGACGATGGTTTTCGTCAGACGATAGGTGCCGCGTGCCAAGCGCACCGCGCCACCGGCATCGACCATCGTTTGCACTGACGCCGTGTCGTCTGCTTTGCCATCGCCGATGGGTTGGGCGTGCAACGAAAGCGATGTGAGTGAGAGCAGGAGAAAAAGCCGTGAGAACATGATGCGGTTTCATACGCGGCTGAAGCGGTCGATTGCGCGAAGCAAAGTAGCCATCTTGCTCCGCAAGATGAGCAGAGCGCTTCCGCAAGCAGCGACGGTTTTGCGAAAGTTCAAAACGACTTCTGCCAATGACGCGCCATGCTCATCTCGCGGAGCGAGATGGCTACTGTACGGCAAAATACGCCTCAAAGGCCTGCGAGAGGTCTTCGCCAAAAGTGATCCAGTGTTTGCCGAGCGCGGGCTCTTTCAGTCCGGCAATGTCGTTGCAGTTGAACTCCAAAATGGCGGCGTCGATGCCGAAGCGGGTGAAGAAGCCTTCGCCGAGCGAGCCGGGGTTGTGAAAGCTGGGCTTTGTGGAGCCTTCGACGAACCAGGTGTGCTCGTGGAGGCATTTTTCGAAGACAGCCATGCGGGCGAGATGTTTTTCGCCCTCGGGGCCTTCGGGTCGGCTGAGATGCAGCAGGCCGCGGCCGTCGTTGTGAAAGTCGAGCGCCAGGGTGGGACGGCGACCGGCCTGGATCTCTCCTGCAAGCCATGTTTCAAGCGCCGCGTTTTCAGGCGCGAATTGCGGATCAGCTGGTTGGTCCCACTTCCGGTTCAAATCCCAGCCGCCGAGATTGAAACGCGTGCCGCCACGCTCGACGCCGTCTTTGTTCGCCATGGGCATGATGCACACGCTGTAGCTGGCTAGGCACTTTTCGGCTTCGGCATCGCCTTTCAGCAAACGACGCACGAGACCCTCGACCACCCAGTTTCCCGCTGGCTCCCACGGATGCGCTCGCGCACGCAGAAAGATGCGATTCGGTGCCTCCGCACGACCCACGCGGATGATTTCGAGTTCGCGAGCCTGCACCGTTTTGCCGATGGGCTCGATCTTCACCAGCGGGCTGCCTTTGATCTCGCTGATGAAGCGATTCAGGTCGGAAAGCCGGTAAGGCTCGGCCCGTGCGACAAACAAGGCCTCCGCAGGCATTTCGAGCGTCACGCGGACACGGCCCGGCTCTGGAGATTCGGTGCGCACGGGTGTCCATGTTTTGCCATCGAGCGAGGTGACGACCTGAAGGATCTCCTTCGCCACGGAGCCCGGTTTGCCGTTCCAGACGTTGTCGAGGTTCTTGAACTCCAGCGTGAGCTTGCGGCCCTTCGGAGCCTGAATGCGGAAGTGAAAATGCCCCGCCGCACGGTTCGGTGAATTGCGCTCGTGGTCGTAGTTCAGATTCACCATCACCGTGCCATCCGCCGCGAACTCATACCAAAGCGGCGAGGCATTTTCGAAGCTCGTGTCGATGAAATCGAGCGGTGGATCGGCTGCCATGCAGGACGCAGCGAGGAGGAGAAAGAGGATGCATTTCATGGAGCAGTAGGATCAGGCGTTGGCTGAGAGCAGGTTCTGGATGGCCTCCATGAGCACCTTTTCCACTGCTGGGCTCACGCGGGAGACGCGGTCCTCGACCTCGTAGCCGCCCTGGGTGTAGGCGATCTCCGTGCCGATGTAGCTGGGGGCGTTGTCGCCGTAGGCAGCCATGGCGATGAAGTCATCCGGGCGCATCTGCTGGGCGGCGATCTGGTATTCGACGAACAGCTCCGCAGGCATGTGAAGCAGATGCGCGGAACCAATGCGAAGGCTGCTGAGCGGGATGGTGCCGCCTGCGGCCATGCGGCGGATGAAAACGATGTCGCGCGCAGCAAAGGCACGCTGAGCAAAGGGCTTCTTTGCATCGGCGAGCGTGGCGAGCAGGCGCGGTTCGGCATCGGGATGACGCGCAGGCAGTGCGACGGGCTTCACGCGCCATTCGAGATCGGCGGCGGTGATGGTTTGCTTCTTCTGCGCATCCCACGCGGCCTTCATGCCTGCAAACACGCGCTCAGCGAGCACGGGGCGGTTTTCCGGGCTGCCGTCGTTGTATTTGCCAGCGGTGATGTTGCCGCCTGCGCCGTTGAAATGGATGAAGCGTACGCCAGGCACAGCCTTGTCCATCAGCGCACGCGCTCCGCCGATGAAGTCCCAGTTCACGCCGCCTTTGCCATAGTAGCTCATGGGATGCGTGGCGTAGTAGCTGAGCGCAGCAAGAGGCTTCTCCCCATGCCAAAAGGTCACCATGCGCAGGTGTGGATCAATCGTGCCTTCTGGTGCGCTGGCAGCCTGCGGATGCTTCGAGGCACTCATGCGAGTGAAGGCCACTTTGCCATTCGGACCGAGCACGCGTCGGTTGGATGCCACCTTCTCGATCTTTCCCGAACCAAAGCCGATCTGCGTGACGCTCTCCGCCTTGGTCATGCTATCTCGCGCTGCATCGGCGATGGCCTGAAACAGGCGTTGGTCGAGTTGTGCATTGGAAAAGCGCCCGCCGAGGCCGTGCTCGGCGAGGAGTTGCTCGGTATCGAGATCACTGCCCGGTGCATCGTGCTGATGCACGGTATGCACCGCTACACGATCAGGGGTGGTGCCGACAGCCTTCGCGATGGTTTCGCGGATGGTCACGTTGCTCGCATTCGCCAATGCGACCCAATCCATTGCACACAGTACGATAGGCTGCCCGGAGTCGAGGATGACCAAACCCCGCGCCAGCAGCGGCGTGAGGATCTGCTTCACCGGCATCACATTCCCATGACACAACGGCGACTCCAGCGGCGGTGTGACATCGACCTCAACCGTGGCGATACGCAAACCAGCCTCCGCCGCGTGAAGATGGAGCAAAGGCGCGGCGAGAAGGCTTTGAGTGAAGAGTCGGCGTTTCATGGGCGCGGGATGTGATGGCTACTTGCTCGGCTTTTGCGCAGCCTGGGCCTGAATTTCTGCGTCTGTGAGCACGCGACGATGGATTTGCAGATCCCGAAGCTGACCATTGAAGGGGCCGTTCATGCCGGTGCCGAGGCGCAGGGGCGCGGTGCTATCGAGATTCCATGTTGCGGCATCGAAGCCGATGCTTTCGGCGACTTGCTTGCCATCCAGATGCAGCGTGAGACGATCTGCGGTCTTCACGGCGGCGATGTGATGCCAGCCGGAGGGCAGCGAGTGATCCCAGGAGACCTGACGACCGTGCCGCGCGGCCCAGACTTTGCCAGAGGGCAGCGTGGCGCAGAAGACCTCGCCTGCGTGCTCGGCCATGGTCCAGGCGCGGCGGTATTTCACATCGGGGGTGTGATCGAGACGCTGCCAGAGCGTCCATTTGCCATCGCCATCGTAAGCATGGACTTCGGCGAGCGGCAGCGTGCCGCCGATGAAGCGACCGTTGTGGACCATCATGCCCATGACCTCCAGTTCCTGACCGAGACGCCCGATGTCCGTCCAGCGGGCCACGTCTTCAAAACGATACACGCGAGCACTCGGCCACATGGCGACATGCAGTCGGCCCTCGTAGCTGGTGAAAGCATAGGTCTGCGTATCATCGCCGATCTGTCCGCAGTCCGTCCACGTTTTGCCATCGAAGCGATAGACGCGACCGCCATCGTAGCTGGTGGCGTAAAGCTGGCCCTCATGCACGGTGAGCGACTCGACCCGCTTCGGCCCCAGATCGCCCGTCTTCAGGTCCGGCCCGATGGCATCCGGCAGCCGTGTCCATTGCGTGCCGCCTTCGTAGCGGAAAAAACCCGCCGGTTTATAGAGTGACGAGGCATACAGCCGCCCCTGAAACACCACGAGCCCGCCGACGGCCTCCGTGTCTGGCAACTGGCCGCAGTCAGCCCACTTCGAGCCGCCTTCATAACGAAAGACGCGTCCGCCGAGCGTGGTGTTTGGCGACTCCGGCAGACTTGAGCCCGCCACGCGATACTTGCCCGTGCCAGCGTAGAGGGTGCCCTCGAATGCCGCGAGCGCGGTGACGGAATTGCTGCCGTCGAGGCGGCCACAGTCGATCCATTTTTCGCCACCTGCGTAGCGATAGACCCGGCCCATCGCCCCTGCATCCGGCTCGCAAGTGCCTGCATAGAGCGCTCCCTCATGCGTCGCCATGGCAAAGGCGAACAGGGCTTGGCCGGGACGTCCGCAGTCACGCCACGCGCTGGGTTTGTCATCATCGATGCCGAACTGCAAATGCCGCCAGTTCGCCACGCTGGAGGTCACGCCTGGATTGCTCTTGAGCGTGAGATGAAAGCCGCGCTTTTTCTTCGGGTCATATTGGCTCACCAGATCGCCGGTGATGCGGTCCGTGGCATCTGCCCTGGCCCACACGGAGATGGAAAAGTCGCTGCTTCCCAACTTCGGGGATTGCCCGGCGGGAATGACAAGAGGTTGATCCACTTGTTGCCAGGTTTGCACAGCAGGCTCAGCGGCGCGGAGGCCGGGCAAAACAAAAAGAAGAGTGAGGATCGTTTTCATGAATGACGGGAGGCGAGTTCGGGGATCGGGCGGCCATTGTTCACGATGTGGACGGGGCGGCCGTTGAAGTCGTTGAGTGTGGTCTTGGCGGAGTCGATGCCGAGGTGCTGGTAGATGGTGGCGAGGAAATCATGCGCGCTGCACGGGCGCTCGATGACGTCTTCACCGCGTTTGTCGGTGGCACCGATGACGCCGCCGGTCTGGATCCCACCACCGGCCCAGAGATTGGAAAAGGCACGCGGCCAGTGGTCGCGTCCGGGTTGCAAGGTGCCAGCAGGCCCACTGGCATCGCCCGCACCCGTGCTGCGGTCAAAGGTGATGCGTGGCGTGCGGCCAAACTCGCCGGTGACGACGACTAGCACCTTCTTGTCGAGCCCACGCGCGTAGATGTCCTCGATCAAAGCGGACACGGCCTGGTCGTAGTAGCCCATGCGAAAACGCAGCGCCTCGAAGATGTGATGATCGACAGCGTGGTCGTCCCACACCTGCGTGCGACCACACAGCGGGCCATGCAGGCTGCTGGTGATGATCTCCACACCGGACTCGACGAGACGCCGCGCGAGCAGGAGCTGCTGACCCCAGCGATTGCGTCCGTAACGGTCGCGCGTTTGGGCATCCTCTTTGCCGAGGTCAAAGGCATCGCGTGCCTCGGGTGCGGTGAGCAGCGAGGCGGCCTGCGCCTCAAACTCATCCAGCGCCGACAGCTCGTGCTGACGGTCAAACGCACGCTCCATGCGGTCGAGACTTTTGCGCAGCGCCAAGCGGTCGCTGAGCCGTCGCGTCTCCGCTTCGTCAGCGAGGCCGATGTTGGGCACTTCGAACTGCGGGCGGTTCGGGTCCTCGGTGACGGAAAAGGCCGCGAAGGCATCGCCGAGATACGCGGGGCCGCAGTAGGAGCTGTTGATGGGTTGGATGCTGGTGTAGTTCGGCAGCGGATTTGCCCGGCTGCCTTCTTTGGAGCGCAGATGATGCACCACCGACATCCAGTCCGGCAGACGCGGGGCGGGTTTGTCACGCGTATCGGGATCACCGGAGAGGATCTGCATCGTGCCGGCGGGATGTCCGCCCGCGGTTTGATACATGGAGCGCAGCACGGTGAACTTGTCCGCGATCTTTGCCTGCATGGGCATCAGTTCGGTGAAGTGCAGTCCCGGCACCTTCGTGGGGATCGTCTTGAATGGGCCGCGATACTCGCTGCTCGCGTCCGGCTTCGGATCGTAGGTATCAATGTGCGACTGACCGCCGGGCAGGAAGACGAAGATGACCGCCGTGCGCTCTGACTTCGGCTTCAGCGCATTCTCAGCACGAAGCCGCATCAATCCCGG
Organism: Verrucomicrobiaceae bacterium; assembly: GCA_964201265.1. Classification (GTDB taxonomy): domain Bacteria; phylum Verrucomicrobiota; class Verrucomicrobiia; order Verrucomicrobiales; family Verrucomicrobiaceae; genus Prosthecobacter. The sequence continues at coordinate 4,002 of CAXNGR010000046.1, read as the reverse complement.
CCAGCTCAGCGACGCCATGCCACTGAGGCCGATCTGCATGAAGCTCCTGCGAGAGGTCAGCGGGCCTGCGCAGCGTAGGCGTGATGGCGGGTGATTCGAACTCATGACGAGAGCTATCTACGCGTGCTGTTCTCCGACTTGTTCGCTCGCTGCACATCATGGGAGGAGTTTGCCGAACTATTCACGGACGAAGCCCGCGATCCGACTGATCCGTTCACGCCAGCACCGCCTTCACCACATGCCCATGAACATCCGTGAGGCGGCGATCGACGCCGTTGGTGCGCACGGTGAGCTTTTCGTGGTCGATGCCGAGAAGATGGAGGATCGTGGCGTGGAGGTCGTAGCCGGTGGTGATGTCTTGCGCGGCCTGGTAGCCAATGTCGTCGCTGATGCCGTGGGTGATGCCGCCTTTGATGCCTGCGCCCCAGAGCCAGCTCACGAAGCTGCCGCAGTTGTGATCGCGACCGAGCGAGCCTTGGGAGAAGGGCGTGCGTCCAAACTCGGTGGTCCAGACGACGAGCGTGTCCTCGGCAAGGCCACGCTGGCGCAGATCCTGAAGCAGGGCGGCAATTGGCCGGTCCACGCTCGCGGCCATAGGTGGGAGCTCTTTGGGGATGTTACCATGGTTGTCCCAATTGTTCACCGCACCCTCGGGTCCGCTCCAGACCTGCACGAAGCGCACGCCGCGCTCAATGAGACGCGTGGCGAGCAGGCAGCGCTTGGCAAAGTCGGCGGTTGGTTTGTCGGGGCTGTCGAGTCCGTAGGTTTTACGGGCGGACTCGGGTTCGCGTATGACATCGAATGCCTCGGGGGCGCTGAGCTGCATCTTCGCGGCGAGTTCATAACCAGAAACGCGGGCGGCGAGCCGCGAGTCGCCGGGATGTTGCGCGGCGTGGGCGCGATTCATCTGGTTCAAAAGGGCGAGTCCATCGGCATCGGCACCGCGAGTGGCATAGGCGAACTGGTCGGAAGCAAACAGGTCGGCGATGGGCTGCGGGCTGTCGGCCTTGATGACGGTGCCCTGATGCACAGCGGGCAAAAAGCCAGCGGTGAAGCAGCCGCGTCCGGTGTAGGGCAGGCCACGGGCGTCCGGCAGCACGATGAAGCCGGGCAGGTTGTCGCTGAGGCTGCCGAGCGCATACGAGATCCACGCGCCCATGCAAGGAAAGCCGGGCAGAAGGAAACCGTTGTTGAGCAAGTAGGCGTTCTGGCCGTGAACATTCGAGCGCCCGGTCATCGCCTGGAGAAAAGCCATCTCATCGACGAGCTTCGCCTGCTCGGGAAACAAGCTGCTGACCCATTTGCCGCACTGTCCGTGCTCCTTGAACTCAAACGGGCTTTTCATCAGCGCCCCCTGCATGCCCGTCGCGCCTTCGATCTTGGTTTTGGAGCCGAGTTTCTGCCCGTCGAGCTTTGTGAGCGCGGGTTTGTAGTCCCAGGTGTCCATCGGGCTCACGCCGCCATTCATGAAGAGCTGGATGACGCGTTTCACCTTGGCGCGATGATGCACTCCGCCGTTCAGCTCAGGCTTCGACAAAGTGGAACCCACCGCATCGCGTGTGAGCATCTGCGACACCGCGAGACCTGCGAAGCCGCCACCGAGGCTGTTGAGAAAATCACGTCGGAGGATGGGATGTGGAGTGCTCATGGCATGAAGATGTTCGAGTTCAGCGCAACACCTCGCCCTTCAGCGGGTTGCCGGGGATTTCGTTCTCCGCAAACTGCGAGACGGTCTTCTGACTGAAGAGCACGTTCCCATTCGGCAGCAACCAGCAATCCTGCGGCTTCTTCGCCGGAAACTCCCATTCGATGTCGCCCTTGGCCGAGAGAATGGCCACGCGGTGTGAAACGGTTGCGTCGGCTGCGTGGAGTGCGGCGAGCGGCGCGAGCAGCAGGGCGGCTAGGAGTGGGAGTGTGGCGTTCATTACCTTACAGAATCAAAAGTTGGGTCACCTTAAAGGCGGAGCGATGGGTGTTAGCGCTTAACGCTTGTCGGGCTGAATGGCGACGTAACGGTAGCTGAAACGTGCATTCGGCGCAGTGTCGCCGTGGTCAAGGAAGTCGATGCCATCGGCATTTGCGGGCACGTTGTCGGTCCATTTGAAATCAAAGCGGAGGGGCTTGTCGGGAACCATGCCGAGAGAGGTGCGCTCAGCGGCGAGATGAAGTTCATGGGTGCCAACTTGCATCAATGCCTCGCCAGCGGGCTCCCAGACCGTGCCGTTCCAGCGCTCGATGCCGGTCTTGTCAGGCGCACTGCGGGCTTGGTTGATGCGGAAGTCATGGCCACGGTGTCCAGTCTTGGCGTCTTGATCGGTGTCGAGCAGCAGGACCATCCAATCGGCATCGGTGGCGGGCGTGAGTGGTTCGCGGGTGCGGACGTGGAAGAAGACGTGCGTGGCATCCTGAGCGACGTGGGCGGTATCGAGGTCGTTACGGCCGGTTTTGTTCGTGTAGCGGCCAGCGCCGGGGACGCCGTCGTGATCGCGGTGCCTGGTGTCGTGCAGGTCATCTAGGTAGGCTGGCTTCACATCGGCCCACTGAGCGAAGTCGCCGGGGATGGCGATGGTCTTCGCTGGCGAGGCGGCAGGCGGCGGACGTGCGCCTTTGTAGCGGCGGATGTTGGCGGCCATCTGCCAGTAGTAGTTGTCGCCAAAGCCGCCGCGCATGGGCTCGATGTCGCGGCTGAACTCCTGGTCGTAGAGATCGACAAAGAAGGTTTCGCCAGCCGGCAGCACACGGCCCTGGAAAGTCATCGTTCCATCGGAGAGGAAACGCTGGGCCACCCATTCATTCCAGCCGGTGATGAAGATGAACTCGGGATCGTGCGGCAGGGCGTGTTTCCATTGCTCTTCAAAGTAGAGCCCTTCGCCCGAGCGACACTCCGCAGGAGGAGGCTGGCGGCTGCCGTGGAAGCTGCGCCCGATGTTGTTGGTGATGTGCTGGCTCACGCCGGCGGGCACGCATTCCGCTTTGTTCGGTGCATCATGCCAGCCGGGCACTTGCGGGGCTGTATCCAGCCACGGCCACTTGTCTTTGCCATCGCCAAACCAAGGCTGGCCGCGTGTCCAGGCCCATGAGGTGCGGATGGTGAAGAAGGCTTTTACTTCCTCGCTGAGTCCTTCTGTCGGCGTGAGGAGGAGCGGCTTGCCCTTCCACTGAAACCACAGGTCGCGATGTTTGCCCGGTTTGTAAAAGGTCTCCCACAAATGCTGCACCACCATGTTGTGCTGCGCATAGGCGAACATGGCGAGCTGCGGCACGCGATGGCCCTCGATCTTCATTTGCTCCAGCACCGAGCACAACGCCTCGCGCTCCGCGTCATAAGTGAAGCCGTTCGTTGCATCGAGCACCAGCATGTCCACACCCGCGTCGGTGAGCATCTGCACATGCTTGCGGATCACCCACGAATCATCAGGCCGGTAGTAGCCAAAGCGCGGCTCGCTCCAGTAATGCGGAGCCTGCACCGGCCCCCACGGCGGCGCAGCGGGATTGGCGGCGACCATCTTCGCGATGTCATGAACCTCCTTGTTCCCAAACGCGGCATGCCAGTTGAAGTAAAAGATGCCCACCGTGCGATTAGCCTTCGCCGCGCCGACCTCCGCACTCATCGGTAGCACCCGCCCCAGCGCATCCGAGGCAGCCCACGTGTCCGACATCGTATCTCGAGGCCCGGCTGCGTGCAGCGCGGCCAGTGGAACGAGCAGCAAGGCGGTGAGGAGAGTGAGCTTGATGCTGTTCATCGCTTGCCTCCCTCCAGCGTGGACATGACCCGCTTGCTAATTTCCTGGGTGAGCAACTGGTAGGCGGGTCCTTGCCAGTGGAAGCAGTCGCCGGCCGCGAGTTCGAGTCGTGAGGCCAGGAGGGCATAGGCGTCGATGACCTCGATGCCTTCGTCTTTCATCACTTGGCTCGACAGCGTGTTGAGCCGGATGACCACATCGTTCTTGTCACCCAGACTGGCGACCAGATTGTCTGGAGCCGATTTGGCGGCGGTGTGAG
>CAXNGR010000045.1:0-11080 GCA_964201265.1 Verrucomicrobiaceae bacterium | reverse complement strand
CGGTGACGGAAGAACCCAAACCAACGGACACCAACCTGCATCTGGAGTTCAAGGCAGACGCGGTGCGGGCGCGGGATGCCAGCACGGGCACTTCGCTGCCGCGCATTCCGCCGTTCCATCTCTCCAGCGCGTTGATTCTGGAGCGCGGGGCGTTTGGAGCGCGGCTGGAGGGCATTTACGCCGCGCCACAGGATCGCGTGGCGGCCAACGAATTCGGCACGGACAGCTACTTCCTGGTCAACCTAGCTCTCAGCTATCGCCTCGTGCAGGGGCCGAGGACGGTCGATTTTTATGTCAAAGGCATGAACCTGACAAACGAGGACGCCCGTGAGCACACGTCCATCCTGAAAGAGCGCCTGCCGCTGCCTGGACGGGGGATCGTGGCCGGGGTGAAAATGACCTTTTGAGCGTCTCTGGGTGTGTCGAGCGCCACCCGCGTGCTGGAGTCTGAGACTCCGCCACGCGGGTTGTTTTTTGGTGATGCGTGGGCCTGGTTTGGAGCTTTTTTCTCAAAAATGAGGCTCCTTATTGAGTTGAACCACCAAATCTAAGATAATTGTCATAATATTGCCTTGCTGGCTGGGTTATAATGAATATAATTTTAATCATTAACAAGCCAGCCACAGCATGAACATCACCAACCCCACTGCCAGTCTCCTTAACGCGCCGGGCGCGTTGCAGGCCTTGGAGGCGCGGCGTGCGTGGCGGGAGAAGGAGCAGGTTTCACCCCATTTCTGGGTGCTCATCAGCATCCTGGGAGATTTGATCGTGGCCGTGATGGCGGCCTATCTGGCCTACTGGCTGCGCTTTCACACGGTTCTGCGGGATTTCGGCAACTTCGACGCGATGACCTTCCGCCAGTACGGGGGGCACATGGCCCTGGGCAGCCTCACTTTGGTGCTGGTGCTCGGCTGGCAGGACATTTACCACCAGAATGTGCTGCTGCGCAGCCGCTGGATCTCTTCCAAGATCGCCAAAGCCGTGCTGATTTGGACGGCAGGCTTTTTGGCCATCACGCTAGCACTGAAGCTACAGCCCAGCATCTCTCGGGTCTATGTGATGCTCAACGGCGCGACCGCGCTGCTGCTGCTGCTCGGCTGGCGGGTGCTGTTTCTGAATTTCCTGCGCACTCCGGGCCGCGTCGAGGCGCTGCGGCAGCGGGCGTTGTTTGTCGGCTGGAACGATGAGGCGCTGAGCCTGTGGAAAACCCTCAAGCGCGACCACGCCTGCGCCTATGAAATCCTTGGCTGGGTCAAGACGAGCGGTGGCGACGACCAGCGCCGCGAGGATGCAGCTTTCCCCTGCCTTGGCAGCCTCAACGAGGTAGAACACCTCGTGACCACGCATGCCACGGACATGGTCGTGGTAGCCGACCTGCACGGTCCGCGCGAGCAGATGGTGGCTCTGGCAAACCTCTGCGAGCGTGAGATGATCCAGTTCAAAGTCATCCCTTCCTGTTTCCGTGTCTTTGTCTCCGGCCTGACGCTGGAAACCATCGCTGGCACACCAGTTCTGGGTGTCACACGTCTGCCGCTGGATGGCACGCTGAACGTCATCGCCAAGCGTGCCCTCGACATCGCCGGTGCCACGGTGGGCCTGCTGGTCAGTGCTCCCATCGTCGCCCTCTTCAGCGCTATCGTGTGGCTGGAGTCTCGCGGCCCGGTGTTTTACCGCCAGCGCCGTTGGGGTGTGAACGGCGTGCCCTTCGACATCATCAAGATCCGCTCCATGAAGCTGAACGCGGAGCAGACCAGTGGTGCGCAATGGTGCGTCAAAGACGATCCGCGCCGCCTGCGGGTGGGAGCCTTCATGCGGAAGTGGAACATCGACGAGTTGCCACAGTTCTGGAACGTGCTGAAGGGCGAGATGAGCCTCGTCGGCCCGCGTCCTGAGCGCCCGGAGCTCATCGCCAGTTTCAAACATCAGATCCCGCACTACAACGCCCGTCATCATTCCAAACCCGGCATGACCGGCTGGGCTCAGGTCAACGGCCTGCGCGGTGACACCGATCTCAGCGAGCGCATTCAGTGCGACCTGTGGTATCTGGAAAACTGGAGCCTCTGGCTTGATCTACAGATCATGCTGCTGACCTTCTTCAAGCGCGACAACGCGTACTGACGAAGGCGTCTGTTTGAGGTGGCATTCGACGCTGGCAAAGGCCATTCGTCATTTGTCATTCGGAATTCGTCATTCACTCCATGCCGCTCTTCACGGTTTACACCCCCACCTTCAATCGCGCTCACACACTGCTTCGTGTGTTCGAGAGCTTGCAGGCGCAAACTTGCCGGGATTTCGAGTGGCTGGTGATCGACGACGGCTCCACCGACGGCACGGCAGAGCTGATGCAGCGCTACCAAAGCGAGGCCAGCTTTCCAATGCGCTATCTGCCCATGCCGCATCGTGGCGCGCACCACGCGCACAACCTTTCGCTGGCCGAATCTCGCGGCGAACTGTGGCTCAAGCTCGATTCCGATGACGGTTGCGTGCCACAGGCGTTGCAGCTCTTAAAGCATCACTGGGAAAACATCCCGCAGGAGCAACGAAGCAGCTTTTCCGGCGTCACCGGCCTTTGCAGAGATCAAAACGGTGCGCTCGTGGGCACTTTTTTCCCGACTGATCTGCTCGATTGCTCGGCTGCCGAGTTGGAGTATCGCCATAAGGTGCGGGGCGAAAAATGGGGCTTTCTCCGGCTCGATGTCGTGCGGCGCTTTCCCTACCCAGAGAACGTGCCAGGAAATTTCATCCCCGAATCCTTCATCTGGTGCCAGGTCTCGCAGCAGTTCAAGACCCGCCACATCAACGAGGTGCTGCGCATTTACTGGACGGATGCGCCCTCGCTCGTGCATGGCCCATTCAATCCGCGCACCAACGCCGCTGGCCATCGCCTCATGTTCAAAATGGTGCTCGATCTGGAAAGCGCCTGGTTTTTTGTCGCGCCGTTTCGACTCCTGCGGGCCGCAGCGCAATACAGCCGTTTTGCGTTTCTGAGCGGCGAGGTCATTTCCGAACAGTTTCGTGCGCTGAGGCACTTCGGCGGTCGGATGCTTTGGCTCGTCATGTTTCCCTTGGGGGCGCTGCTGTTTTGGAGGGATCGTTCACGGTTTTCCATGGCGTGAACTCAAGCGTCATTGAATGGCGTTGGTTTTTTCCGGCCTTCCCCATTTGATCGGACAGGTTTTACAACCTGCTTACAACTCATTTACGAGCGTCTGACGCATCGTTTTTGAAATGTGCCACAATACGATCAGACAACGAATCGGAGACGGTTCAGTCGCAAATTTCAAAGAGGTGTTCCTTCTGGCTGTTGGTGCCTTCTCAAATGCAACGGGGCGGATCGGGTGATCCGCCCCGTTCGTTTGTGGAAACAAGCCTGCGAGGTCGGCGTTGACTCTGTGCGGGGGGCTTCTGATGCCGAAATGCTTGATTTCCCTGCGCATGTCCCGAAGATGGGGCATCGCCGACCAACCTAGACGATGAAATTTGCCATTTTCGGAGACATTCACGCCAACCTGGAAGCCCTGCAGACTGTTCTGTGGGACGCTCAGGAACAGGGCTGTTCCAACTACGTCTGCCTAGGCGACATCGTCGGCTACGCGGCCAACCCCGTCGAGTGCCTGCAAACCGTGCAGGACTTGGGCTGCCCGGTGGTGCGCGGAAATCACGATGAGGGAGCGGCTAGCGAGAGCAATCTCGAAGAATTGAATCCCCTGGCCCAAAACGCCCTGCTCTGGACCCGCCAGCAGCTCAGCGAGGATCAGCGCCAGTGGCTGCGCGACCTGAAGCTCGTGCGCCAGGTGCGTGATTTCACCATCGTCCATGCCACGCTCGATTCCCCCGGCAACTGGGGCTATGTGACCAACCGCTTCGACGCGATGGCCAGCTTCAGCTACCAGTTCACCCAGGTCTGCTTCTACGGCCACACCCATGTGCCGCGCATCTTTGAAAAGGACGACGCCGTCCGAGCCGCCCGTGGCACCGATGTCATCATCCAGCGCGGCGTGAAGTATTTTGTGAACGTTGGCAGCGTCGGCCAGCCGCGCGACGGCGACTGGCGTGCCGCCTACGCCATCTACGACGTGCAGGCCCAGACCATCGCCATCCGTCGCCTCGAATACGACATCGAGACAGCGCAGGCAAAAATCCGCGCCGCTGGGCTGCCTTCGCTGCTTGCTGATCGACTTGCACTGGGGAAATGAAGTGGCAGGAGCAGGTCAAGGCTGCGCCAGTCAAGGTGTCAAGAGGTTGCACATGCAACCGATGCCTCATCTTGACGATGGCTTGACTCCTTGACCATCCCTTGATCTTTTCCCTGCATGCCCGCCGCACTGCCAAGCCTCCGAGATTTTCGCAGCGCAGTCATCATCAAGCCAAGCTCGCTGGGCGACATCGTCCACACTCTCCCCGCCGTGAAGGCGCTGCGTGACGCGCATCCGCACCTCAAGATCCGCTGGCTCGCCAACACCGAATGGATGCCGATCCTGCAAGGTAGCCCGCTGATCGACGAGGTCATCCCGTTCCCTCGCAAAACCTTTCGTGGTCCCGCCGGTCTGCTGCGTTTCTGGAACTGGCGGCGTGGCTGGATGTGCCTGCCGCGTGAGGAACCGGAGATCGTGCTCGATTTCCAAGGCCTGCTGCGCAGCGGCCTCGCCAGCAGTTGGCGTGGGTCGCAGTCCGTCGTCGGTCTTTCGGATGCGCGTGAAGGTGCGCATTGGTTTTACAACCACACCGTGCCCGTCAATGCCGGAGCGCATGCGGTGGACCGCTACTTGGAGCTGCCACGTGCCCTGGGCATTAAGATTGAGCCGGAAGACATCACCTTTGAACTCACTCACGGCGCACCGCCCGCTGGCTGGCCAGAATCACTACCTGGATTCATCGCGCTGCATCCGTGGTCGCGGGGAGAGGGCAAATCCCTCTCAAACTCGGCCCTGCAGGCGCTTTGCGATGCGCTGGCACCGCATCCCGTCGTCCTCGTCGGCATGACGGACGACAAAACCCGCCCCACCGGCGCTAACATTCATGACTGGAGCCACCGCACCTCATTGCCGGAGCTGATCTGGATCATGCGGCGAGCCAAGTTCTGCATCAGTGTCGATAGCGGTCCCATGCACATCGCCGCTGCTGTCAATCCGCAGACCCTCGGCATCCATACTTGGAGTGATCCACGCAAGGTGGGGCCGTATCCGCGAGAAGTTCATGTTTGGAAGGCCGGGCGCATCGCCCGGCGCGGTGATTTTTCACCCGAGGAATGCCAGACGGAAGCCGTGGTCAGCGGTCAGGACGCGAAAGGCATGGGCGAGTGGGTGCTCAAGGCTCTTTGAGCCGCAAGGGTCCGCCGCTGCGCACTTCGGTGAGGTTGCCATCACGGATCACCACGCCGCCGTTCACGATGACGTCACTGAAACCTTCGGCGTGGTGGTGCGGGTCGCTGAAGCTGGAGGGATCAGTCACTTTGGCGGGGTCGAAGATCACGATGTCGGCAAAGGCTCCCGCTTTGAGCTGGCCGCGATTTTTGAGTCGAAACGTCTGCGCGGGCAGGGAAGTCATGCGGCGCACGGCTTCCTCGATGCTGAGCAGTTTTAGCTCGCGGACGTAGCGGCCCAGCACTCGCGTATTGTTGCCATAGCTGCGCGGATGCGGCACGTCCTCGCCCAATCGACGCGGACCACCGTCGCTGGCGATCATGGTGAGCGGGTGCTTCAGGAAGGTCCGCAAGTCGTCCTCGTTCATGCCGTGGAAGATGGCGCTGGCACCGCCTTGGGCTTCGAGATCGAGGATGAACTCGATTTGATCTTCGAGGCTGTCGGCACCGCGTTTCATCTTCGCGGCTTCAGGAACTGTTTTGCCGTTGAGCGTGGGATCAGAGCGGCAGCGGGCGATCACGGCGTAGCTGTAGTCCTTGCGGCCCTGCCGTGCACGCATCTCAGCCATCTGGGCGATGATTTCGGCCTTCTGCTTCGGATCAGCGATGCGGGTGATGAAATCCTCGCGTTCGCCTTCCAAAGCACTGTCGGGCAAGGTCTGGCGCAGGCCGGTGCTGGAGGCGGTGTAGGCGTATTGATCGTGCGTGATCTGCAAACCCTCGGCGCGTGCTTTATCGAGCACGCCGAGCACTTCGGTGGCCTTGCCCCACGCGGTGGGGCCGGAAAGTTTGATGTGGGAGACCTCGGCGCGGATGTTCGCTTCCTTGGCGATGCGGATGAACTCATCAAGCGCATCAAAAATCCGCACCGTCTCGGACCGCATGTGGCTGACGTAAATGCCGTCATGGGCGGCCGCGGATTTGGCCAGTTCAATGAGTTCCTCGGTCTTGGCGAAGGAGCCGGGTACATAGATCAAGCCGGTGCTCAATCCCACCGCGCCGTCTTTCATCGCCTGATCGACGAGATTTTTCATCACCGCGAGTTGTTCTGCGTTTGGAGCACGGATGAAACTGCCGCCCATGCCCTGCTCCCGAACGGAGCCATGGCCAATGAGTGTGGCGACGTTCAGGGCGACCTTGGACTCCTCGATTTCCGCAAAAAACTTCGCCACATCGGTGCGCGAGTTGCCGCAGTTTCCTGTGACGATGGTGGTGACGCCCATGCGCAGAAAATTCTCCGCAGTTGGAATGCGGCAGATGTCTTCGGAGTGCGTGTGGACGTCGATGAAGCCCGGCGCGGCCACTTTGCCGCCCGCATCGATGATTTGATCCGCCGAGCCTTCGACTTGACCCACCGCAACGATTTTTCCGGCCTTTACCGCGATGCTGCCAGTGACCAGCGGCGCTCCGCTGCCGTCGGCGATCCGTGCGTTTGAGATGAGGAGATTAAAATCCGCCGCACGGGCCGTGCTGAAGAGCAGAAAGGCGAAAAACAGAAGCTTCATGGTTCGGGGAAAGACGTGGCGCATGGCACGGACATTGCCAGGATTCCTTTGCCAATCCGGCCTGCTCATTCCATATCTGCGCACCATGCTCGACCTCACGAACAAGAAAATCGCCCTGCTGATGGGCGGCCCCGGCTCTGAACGCAAAGTCTCCCTCAAAACCGCCGAAAGCGTCGCCGAGGCGCTGCGCAGCAAGGGAGCCATCGTCAGCGAGATCGATGTGACCGGACCGGACTTCGAAGTTCCAGCGGACACCTTCATCGCCATGAACCTGATTCATGGCACCTTTGGTGAAGACGGGCAGATTCAGGCCATTTTGGAGCAGCGCGGCATCCGCTACACCGGCGCGGGCGTCCAAACCAGCCGCGTGGCCTTTGACAAACTACTGAGCAAGGAGCGCTTCATCGCCGCCGGAGTGCCGACACCGCGTTCGCAGACTTATTTGCTCGATGGCAGCCAGCCGCTTGAGATTGGCTTTCCACTCGTGGTTAAACCGCCGCGTGAAGGCTCCAGCGTTGGCGTTCACATCTGCCATCATCAGGCCGAATTCGATGCCGCGATTGCAGACGCGAAGAAGTTCGGCACGGACACGCTGATCGAGGACTATGTGGCCGGCAAAGAGCTAACGGTCGGCATTCTCGGGGATCAGGTGCTGCCCATCATTCACATTGAGCCGGTGGAAGGCTTCTACGATATCAACAACAAGTACCCCTGGATGGGCGGCACCGGAAAAACGAACTACAACTGCCCCGCCGATCTCAGCCCCGAGGTGACGAAGGCCGTGCAGGATGCCGCGTTGAAAGCCTTCCGCTCCTGCGGCACCGAAGTCTATGGCCGCGTCGATGTCATGCTGCGAGATAGCGATCAGGCTCCGTTCGTGCTGGAGATCAACACTATCCCCGGCATGACCAGCAGCAGCCTGCTGCCAAAGGCAGCGAAGGCTGTGGGCATCGAGTTTCCAGATCTGTGCGCACGCATCATCGAGCTGTCGATTGCGGCACGGCCTTGAAGCAACGTTTCGCAGTCGTTTTGGTGAAAAACATCGTCCGAGGTGCCACTCCTCCACTTGCAACACCGTTTTTTAGTCCAACCCATCGCACACCATGATTCTTCCCCGTTTTGCTTGGCTTTGCCTCTGCCTGCTTGTTTCTATGCCCGCCGCTGCGGCCGAGCCTAAAGCTTCAGCGCCGGTCCAAAGTACGCCGAAGCTGGAAATCCTGAACCAGCAGATCAAGGCCAATGCGGAGGATGCGAAGGCTTATTCCAACCGTGGTTACACCCTGGCGCTGCTGGGGCGGAAGGAAGAAGCACGCGCTGATCTCCAACGGGCGGTGGCCCTGAGCGACAAAGCGCCCATGCGCAATCGTGTGGGCTGGGCTTATTTTAACTTGGGTGATTACGCGGACGCGGTACGCGAGTTTGAGGCGGCGGCGAAACTCAGCGGGCATCAGGCCCACTACGACTACTACTCGCTCGTGCTGGGCTACTGGGGCATCGGGGACACGCAGCGCGCCTTGGAAAACTACCAGCTCGCGGTGGAGCGTGATGCACGTCTGGGGGAAAACAAGACCCTTCACGAGCGCACCCTGGAATGGACACCTCTGGAGCAGCGTGCGATGCACGAAACTTATGTGCTCTGGAGCAAGGCATGGAAGCCGTGAGGAGAGCACAAAGGGGATGAGGTGAGACGTGGGGGTAAGACAGCGCCCGTCCTGGACGTATGTGTGGATATGCAAGCCCTGGCTTCCGCTCCCCCCTTCAGCCGCCGTGAGATGCTCCGCAGCTCGTGCGCAGGCTTCGGCTATCTGGCTTTGCAGGGGGTGCTGGGGCTGGAGGCCGCGCAGGGGGCGGTGATTGATCCGCTGGCAGCGAAACGGCCGCATTTCCCGGCGCGGGCGAAGCGAGTGATTTTTCTGCTGATGAAGGGCGGTCCCTCCCAGGTGGACACGTTTGACCCGAAGCCGCTGCTGGACCGTGATCACGGCAAGCCGCCGCCGTTTGCGCTGCCGCGAGTGAAATTCGCGCAGACGGGCAATCTGCTGAAATCGCCGTGGAAGTTCAAACAATACGGTCAAAGCGGCCTGCCGGTGAGTGATCTATTTCCGCATGTGGCGAAGCATGTGGACGACCTGTGCGTGATCCGCTCCATGCACGGCACCAATCCAGCTCACGGCGGTGCGTTGCTGAAGCTGCACACCGGCAGCGACACGTTTGTGCGGCCAAGTCTGGGATCGTGGGTCAGTTACGGCCTGGGGACGGAAAACTCCGACCTGCCGGCGTTCTTGACGATCTGCCCGACTCTGGCGCACGGCGGTGTGAACAACTGGGGATCTGCCTTCCTGCCAGCGCACTGCCAGGGCACGCCGCTGGGCAATGCCAGCATCCCGGCCGATCAGGCGGTGGTGCGGCACATCCGCAGCAAGTCGCTCACGCCAGATTTGCAGCGTGCGCAGCTTGATCTCGTGGCGCAGATGAACCAGTCGCATTTGGAGACGACCGGGGAGAAAGCCGCGCTGGAGGCTCGAATCAATTCGTTTGAACTGGCCTACCGCATGCAGTCCACCCTGCCGGACTTGCAGGACATTTCGGGCGAAACGGAGGCGACGCGCCAAATGTACGGCCTCGACGATCCTGTGACAGCGAATTTTGGCCGACAGTGCCTCATGGCGCGACGTTTTGCCGAGCGTGGCGTGCGTTTCGTGCAGGTGACGCACAGCGACGGCTTTGTGCAGTGGGACCAGCATGGCGATCTCCTCAAAGGGCACACCAAAAATGCCGCCGAAGTGGACAAACCCATCGCCGGGCTGCTGGCGGATCTTAAATCCCGTGGACTGCTCGACGACACGCTGGTGATCTGGGGCGGTGAGTTTGGCCGCACGCCGGTGGCTCAGGGCACCGATGGTCGTGATCATAATCCACACGGATTCACGATGTGGCTGGCCGGTGGGGGCAGCAAACCTGGCACGGCTTACGGTGCGACGGACGACTACGGCTACTACGCGGCGGTGGACAAGGTCCACATCCACGATCTGCATGCCACCATCCTGCATCTGCTCGGGCTGGATCACCTGAGGCTCACCTATCGCTATGCGGGAAGGGATTTCCGGCTCACGGACATCGCGGGCGAGGTGGTGAAGGGTGTGATCGCGTGAGTTCGGAGTCACGGCTACAGCCGGAAGAGCTGGCGATGGCAGATGCGGTGCTGGAAGAACCGGCGGTATCCTTTCCGCCTGAAGGCGGGACTCCGAGCTTCCACCGTTGTGTCCGGCATGAAATGCCCGGCTGGGCAGCAAAACGCGGAAGGTGATTTCTCACATTCCGCGTTGGAGATCTTGAAAACTGGCTGGCAGCCAGCCTCACAAGCTTACTGGATGAAGAAGAATTGGCGGGTGTTCAGCACGGTCCAGAGCACATCCCCACGGTCGGTGGCGTCGGCGTTATCGGCGATGGGCTGGAGCAGGGCCTTTTCCTCGGCACTTGCCTTGCGGCTGAGCAGGCTGAGATAAACGGTGTCGATGACCGACTCTCCCCCCTCTTTCTTTGCCTTGTCGAGGGCACGAGAGATGACGGTGTAGCGGTTCATGAGGTGAGTGAAGGTTTTGCCGTTCAGCAGCATGAGTGCCTGGCCCACGCTGGCCTCGTCGTTGGAGTTTTCGACGAGTTCGCGGTCGCTCTGGCCGAACTCGCGCAGGAAGTGGCCATTTGGGGCCGGGCTGCGCAGGTCAGCGGCGCGGAGCATGTAGGTGTCACGGAAGTTTTCCCAGGTGGCGAGGGAGGTCTTTTCATTCTTGTCCTCGACCTTGAAGCGTCCGGCGTCGGCTTTCATGCGGGCCTTGGCCATCGCCTGTAGCTTGCTGCGGCGTTGTTTGGCGAGGATGCCGAGGGCTTCCTCCATGCTGAGGTCTTCGCCATTCTTGGCCTTGATGACTGCGGCGACTTCTTCGGCAAATTCCTTGTCCTTGGAGAACTCGTCCAGCTTGCCTTCACGGGCGAGTTCGGCGAAGCGCTTGAAGCCTGCGTCATAAACAATGGCGTCCACCGCTTCGTCGATGCGCTTGCGCTGGCTTTGGATGAGGCGGCGGGCTTCACGAATCGCCTCCTCGTCCTTGGCTGCAGAGGCGGCCTCCATTTTCTCCTGGGTGGCACGAACTTCGGCGGCGAGTTCCTTCTGCTTCTGGGCGACTTTGACCGTGCAGGCCTGGAGCTGCTTGGG
>CAXNGR010000044.1:0-11341 GCA_964201265.1 Verrucomicrobiaceae bacterium | reverse complement strand
GTCAGGGGCCGCGGATGTTCAGCTTGCGAACCCCGCCAGGTCCTGACGGAAGCAACGGCAGCCTGCCTGTCCATGTCGCGGTTCCCTGGCACTTTTCCTCATTTTTGCGGCTTCAACCCGCCAGATCGGTCAAAACACTGGCGAGGACTGACGCCATCTCGTCTTGGGTGAGACTGCCGGAGCGCCACGAAATCGTGACGCTGATTTTTCCGGCATAATCCGAGAAAAACAGGCCCAGGCCCGGAGGAGTACTCACACTTGGGATGGTGCAGACGTTCTCCACCGCCGCTCCGGCAAAATAGCTCCGCTCCGGTAAAAAACTGCCTGTGTGAGAGTGAAACAGGCTGCAAATCTGGCCACGATTTTGCAGCCGCACCATGGGGATGAACCAGCGGACCGGCATCTGGCGGGCCAGCGACATCAGCGCCTCCGAGGCCTGCGGCAGCCCCTGCTTGAGGGCGTCCTTGTAGCACTGCTGGACATGCGCCACTGCGGCGTCCAGCCCGCCCAGGGCGCGACTTTCGAGAAACAACGGTAAAGTGCCGAACTGGCCACCGAAAAGAAGATCCGGGGGGCGTTTGCGCCCCTGGGCGGGCAAATGCAGATGAATCTCCGGGCTGCCCCAGCCGCGTGACTCATGCAATGCACGCAGCGCACGCACGGCCACCGCAGCATAAAATGGCATCTGAAAAAACTCGCCGCAGAGCTGTCGCAGTTTCTCGCTGGCGCGGCCAGATTGCTCTTCCGTCAGTTGCATCAAGTGAAACTCCGGCGCTCCGCCTGACTCTGGCAGCCCCTTGCTCCAAGCGGAAAGACAGCCTGCCCGCGTCATGGCATGCAGACGGTTCATCAGTGGGCGTGCTCTTTGATAAAGAAGCGCCGGGCTTTCCTGCGGTGCTTCGGGCACCGATGGCGGGCTGGCATCACTCGGCGAGGCCAGTTTTTCCAGCAACAGGTTCACGCCGGTGCCATCCATCAGCGCATGCCGCCAAGTGAGCAGCACCAGATGCCTCCCGGTGGCCGCATCTCCAAAAACCTCCAAAAAAAGCGGTGTTTGGATGGCTTGGCCGAACACAAACCCTCGCAGCCGCTCCTGGATGAGCGCCGTTTCGTCTGCCTGACCGGAAAAAGACTGCCAGGAGATGGACGGTGCGTGGACAGGCCCGTCGGATTCCCAGACAAGCCGCCAACCGCGCCATTTCCGCCGCAGCCGGGCACCCAGCATCAGATGCCGGGCATGGACCTGCTCCCACGCTTGCATCAGGGCTGCTGCGTCAGGCTTCCCCTTCAGCCACAGGGCCGTCACCGCCCAGTGCCTCCCCTGCCCGCGGCGAACCATGAAGGATTCCAGCCCGGCGAGGAAAAAATCGACCGTCGTAGCGGGAAAGGTCGGCATCAGGCGGCAAGACGGCGTTTTTCTCCCAGAAACGAGGCTAGTGCCCCCGCCGTGGCGAAGCGGTCACGCGTCATCTCCGCCGGACTCACCGAAAGGCGGAAGCGTTCCTCGATCTGGAGCAGCAGTTGCATCATGGCCATCGAGTCCAGTCCCAGAGTGAATAGATCCGTGTCCGGCGTGATCGGCTCCTGCGGCTCCAAAATATGCTCGGAGGTCAGCAATTCGATCACGGAATCCGGAGTGATGGGTGCTTCTGGCATGAAAGCAGAAAGCCCGCATCCCACGCCACGTCAAGAACACCCTGCATGCGTATTTTGGCCGCATCCGAAGGTTGCACAAAGTCACGCCGCCGCCACCATGCGCCCCCATGAACAAGCTGGACGAAATCATCGCCCACAAGCGCGCCGAAGTGCAGCGCCTCCTACCCCGCGCCGAAAAACTGCGCGCCGCCGCCGCCCTGCGCGACGACGTGCGCTCCTTTTACGACGCCCTGCGCCTCGACCCCACCCGCCTGAGCATCATCGCCGAGGTCAAACGGGCCTCACCCTCCGCCGGCACCATCGCGGAAGACTTTGACCCGCTCACCATCGCCCGGGGCTATGAAAAAGCCGGTGCCAGCGCCATCTCCGTGCTCACGGACGAAAAATACTTCCAGGGCCGCCTCGAATACCTCACGCTCATCCGTGAGCAGCTCGACATCCCCTGCCTGCGCAAAGATTTCATCATCCATGAGGCTCAAATCTTTGAAGCCGTCGTCGCTGGAGCGGATGCCATCCTGCTCATCGTTGCAGCACTCGACCAGCCCACGCTAGAGCACCTCCTCGAAGTCGCGCACACCTTCCAGCTCGACGCCCTCGTCGAAGTCCACGATCTGCCCGAGCTCGAACGCGCCCTCGCCACCGACGCCCGCATCATCGGCGTGAACAACCGCAACTTGAAGAGCTTCACCGTCGATCTCTCCGCCACCGAACTGCTTGCCGAAGAAGTGCCAGACGACATTATCCTTGTGGCGGAAAGCGGCATCAAAACTCCTGCCGATGCCCTCCGCCTTGCCGACGCCGGTGCTGATTCACTGCTCATTGGCGAAACGCTCATGCGCAGCCAGAACATCCTCGCCGACCTGCCGCAATTCCGCGCGCCCACGCCCGAACGGCACGGTGCCTGACCCGCCAATCACGCGATTCCCTCGCGCTGACGCTGTTTGACGATGAAATCGACGCCGCAGGCCAGCTTTTTCGCCATCGGTGATTTCAAGTCCACCACCCGCCAGAACGGCGTGATCTTGGAGAGCGGCTTGCCGTTCTGATGCTGTTCCCAGGCCAGCTCCGCCGCGATGCGCAGAAAAATCCCCGCTGTGAGCGGGCAAGTGAAGTCTGCCCGATGCGCAGCGGCCAGATCTTCGCGCATCTGCGGTACGGTGCGTGATTCACCCTTCGGAATCGCCTCCACATACGCCGCAACGAGCGCAGGCGTCGGAATGAGCATCTGGTCACCTTCGCCATGACCCGCAAAAGCCTTGCCCAGCCTGATCACACTCGGCTTTGGCGGATGCATGAACTTTTCGGACCAGGACTTGGGCATGGATAAAATCTATTCTCCGCAACCAGGCCATACAAGAAGGAATGAAAGAGCATCCCCTTCACGGCCACATCTGCCGAGGTGAATAAAGAACACGGATGGCCGCGTAGTCTGTGGATGCCACTCCGTGCCTTCTTCCTCGTCGTTCTATGGACCAGTGCCGCCAGCGCCGCTCCTCCGGGAGCCACGCCGCTGTCTCCTCCTGCACCGCCGAAGTCCGTCGCACCCCACGTTCCGGCGAACTGGAAGGTCGGCGTGGCCGTCGCCAAAGTGACGCCGCAGAAAATGCTCTTCATGGCGGGTTACGCTTCGCGCAACAAGCCTGCGGAAGGCAAGGTGCAGGATCTTTTCGCCAAGGCGCTCGCGCTGCAAGATGAGCAGGGCAACAAGCTCGTGTTTGTGACGCTCGATCTCATCGGCGTGCCGCAATTGCTGCGTCATGCCGTTGCCGAGCGTGCGGAGAAGGAATTCAAGCTGCCGCAGGCGAACCTCGTCATGAACGCCTCGCACACGCACAGCGGCCCCTCGCTGCGCACGACTCCGCTCACGGAGAAGGACAAGGACAACCCAAAAGCCAAAGACTCCTGGGAATACACGCAGAAGCTGCAAAACGACATCGTTGGCATCATCGGCAAGGCACTGGCGGAGGTACAGCCTGCGCGCCTCACCTGGAACAAGGCGCGCTGTGGTTTCGCCATGAACCGTCGTCGCGACTACACGCGGCCGCCTGATCATCCGAACGCGAACAAAGCGCCGAACCCAAACGGCCCGGTGGATCACGAGGTCCCTGCCCTGCGCGTCGAAGCGCCTGACGGCACACTGCGAGCCACGCTCTTTGGCTACGCCTGTCACAACACCAGCCTCGGCTTCTACAATTTCTGCGGCGACTACGCCGGATTCGCCCAGGAATACCTCCAAGAGCATCGACCCGGCTTCACCGCGTTGTTTTTGATGGGCTGTGGTGCCGATCAGAACCCCTATCCGCGCCGCAGCGATGTTGTTCCAGGCATCACCGATCTCGAACTGTCGATGCAGCACGGCAGATCACTCTCCAATGCCGTCGAAATGGCGCTCGTCGTGAATCCACGCCCAATCGCGGGTCCGATACGAGCCGCGTATGAGGAGATCATCCTTGAATACGCCAAACCGGGCCGCGAACCGCATCCCTATCCCGTGCAGGTCATCAAAATCGGCAACGACCTCACCTTCATCACGCTCGGCAGCGAAGTCGTGGTCGATTACTCACTGCGCTTCAAACGTGAATTTGCCGGTGAGGCAGGCGTGTGGGTGGCGGGTTACTCCAACGACTACACTGGCTACGTACCGAGCCTTCGCGTGCTCAAAGAAGGCGGCTACGAGGCTGCCGCAGGCTGGGCTGAAAGTGTTGAGGATCGCATCGCGAAAAAAGTTCACGAGATGCACGCTCTTCTGTCAAAGTGACCGGCTCACAAGCCTGACAACCGCTTCAAAACTTCGACAGCCTTTGTTTCAAACATCTTTTGCCACTCCGGGGCAACCATCACATCGCAGTCCTCCTGGGCGTAGCCGGTGTTGCGGCGTTGCTGCTCCGTGGCGGTGTACCAGATGTAGCCGTTCGTGTAGCCGGAGACGTGCGCGTTGGCATCGGCGGCGGCTTTTTTGATGTTCAGACCGACTTGCACGGTGACTTCACCAGGGAAGGTCACGAGCTTGAAGGCTCCGACGCGCAAACCGCAAACCTCGGCATCAAGGGTGGCGCTGTTCGCAGCCTGAGTGTCGGCGAGGTGCTTCTTGAGCAAGGCGAGGTTCGCATTCAGCCGCGTGAGCTTTTCCATGATGGCGAGATTGCCGAGGTAGGTCTCGACGAGGGCCTTGTTGTCGGCGTCGAGCTGCTGGAGCGGCTTGGCGTTGTCCACATAGCCCTGCGCGTAGTGCGAGGGCATGTCGGGGAAAAGTCGATGCTGCATGAGCAGCGGCAGGAAGGTCTTAAAATTGATGTTCGTGGGCTTCAGGGCCGCCACGAGGGTCTTTTGCTCCGTTTCGATGTTGGCGATGCGTTTTTCGAAATCGGCCGCGCGGGGCAGTGCGAGCACTTCGCGGCTGATTTTCAGCGTGGCGTCGTTTTGCGGCTCAAAACGACGCATCGCGGCCAAAACGCTCGCGCCGAGCATCGTGCCGAGCGGCTCGGCATCGGCAGGACGGCTCACTTCTTTGTAATGCACGGGATTGATGTCTCCGCCGCAGCCTTGCACGAAGAACGCCATCGCGCCGGTGGCCTCCTCGATGACTTTGGACGCAAAGCCGGGATAGTCGGCCGAGTTGCCCTTGCTCGGCGGGTTCATGATCGGATGGCAGGCGAATTGATACACGATGGCGAGCGGCGTGCCGTCCGTGCGATCGAGCCGCACCAGGCCAATTTGAGGATCAATCGGCCCGGTGCTCACCACGTCCTCATCACGCGGCATCGAGTAAGCGCGGCGCATGTCCGTCTGCGTGCCGTCTTTGAGGAACATGCGCCGGTTTTCGCTGATGCGGCTTTCGTTGCCGGTTCCGGCGCTCACTTTGACCGGCACGAGGTTCTTCGCGGCGTCTCGGATGGCCTGCACCACGAGCTGCTGCAAATCTGTGCGCACGATGCCATGGCAGTGGCTCGCATTGATGATGACCTCGTCGGCGAGATCGCCGAGTTCCTGCCGCACATTCGCGAGGAAGCCATTTCCAATGCGCCCGATGCCACCAATCGCCACCGCATCCACGGTGACGAGCACCACAGTCGTCTCGCCGCTCTTCAAGACGAGCGCCTTGGCAAAGCACGGATCATTCACTGGCCCTGTGTGGTCGGTGATGTCCACTTTAGCAATGCCAGCGAGGATTTCGGCGTGGGCGCTGATGGCACAGACGAGAAAGAGAAAAACGAAGAGTTTCATGGTGCGGAAGTAATGGAGTAAGCGCCTTCACGAGGTGGTAAGGTGCAGCGAATCATAGCCCCTTCGACAGTGGCAGGAAGAGATTGGCCGACGGCATCTTGGACGATGACTTTGGACAAATCCCAAGCTGCGGCTGGAGTGATTTCGAGTGTGAGCGGTTGATCGTAAAGCTTCACATCGGTGCTGCAATCAAGCTGGAAGCTCATGTTCTTCGCGTCTGACTTCACCAACGTGAGTTTGGCGGCGTTCCGCTCGGTTTGATACTTGTAGATGTCCGCCATGCCTGCGATCCAGAGTTTTGCTTGATGCTGCTTGGCGATGTCGAGCGCGGCGCGGAAGTTAGCTTCGGTGCTGCTGAGACCTTCGCCGATGTAGTGGTAATGCACGCGACACCAGAGGCCGCGCTGGAGATGGGTTTCGAGTGCCTTGCGGAAGGCCTCGACGCGTCCGCCATAGCTGTCATCCATGCCGAGCGAGCCGCTGGAGGCGTCGAACTGATGATATTTGTCGAGGTAGTAGCGCAGGGTGCGCGTGTTGTCCCAACGCGTGCCGCCGCCGAGATTGAGGGCCATGAGCTTGCTCTTGCCAGTCGTGAGTTTCCAAATCGCCTCCGCCGCGCTGCCGATCTCGCTTTCCATCTCTTCATCGCCCCTTGCGCCACGATGATGTGCGGAGTGGTTCGCCAGCTCCATGTCGCCCTGCTTCATTACGGCCTCCCATTCGGCGTGTTGAGTCTCGAACGAGTAGGTTTGACGGATTCCGGGCTCTTTCGGGCCGGGATTGACCCTAAAGGTGCCTTTGAATCCGTATACGCGCAGGATCGGAATGGCCTTGCTTAGGTGCGTGGGATGCGAGTCGTCAAAACGGATGCTCAACGCGGCCGTGCGGCCCTGCGGCCAGTTCGCGATACGCACCTGCGCACCGCTCGTGGCATCGTGGATGACTCGTTCCTTGTCCGATGTGGTGCGTAGCAGCGGCACCGATGGCGGAACGGCCTGCACGATGAAGGCGCTGACCTTGTCAGCCACAGGCACGAGGAGATTTTCCCATTCGATGCCGGAGCGTCGCACCAGCATCGCCCCGCCTACATCGTCTCGCACCTCCACATCAACCGCAGGCCAGACGTTGCGTCCTGATTTCGGCAACTCGACGCGCACACCCAGCGGTTGCGATTCACCCATGCGCTCGACTTGCACACGCAGCTTGAACTTATCCAAACTCGTGGCGCTGACCTTTGCCGGGCCTGAATAGCGTTCCAACGCGACCTTCACTCCACCAAGATCTGGTGTTTGCGCACCCAGCCTTGGGAGGAGCGAGCAGCTCAACATCAGGTAATAAACGGCTTTCATCGAGCTTCGGGGTTCAGCGTCCACTTTACCGCATTCACGAGCAAACGGTGCACATCGGCGATCTGCATGTCCTCGGGTGCGCCGAGGCTGGTGTAGAAGATGCGGGCCTTCTTTGAACCGAAAGTGCGTGTCCAAGCGATGGGCATGGGCGGGCTGGTGTCCGTCTTGGCTGTGCCGATGAGCAGCGGGGTGACATCGGCGGCGAGGTGGAGCACTTTGTAGAGGGATTGGGCACCGAGGATGTTCGCGGGATTCACTCCGACGAGCAGCGGGCTGTTTTCAGCTCCTAGGGCGATGCTGACCGTGTAGGGCAGGCCTTTGGTTTCGTAGCCGGTGTTCGGAGCGCCGAGGACTTCGTCGGTGAACTCCGGCCAGGGCACGAGGCTGGGATCGACGACCTCTTTGGGCTTCGGGATGAAGGCGTGGTTCGCGGTGCGGATGCCGAGCAGCGGCTTGCCTGCATCGAGATGGGCGCGGATGGCAGCCATTTGATCCTTCGGCGGAAAGCGGCGGCGTGAGAACAACACGAGCAAGTCCGCGTCCTTCAACGCTTCGACGAGTCCGGCGAAGTGATGAGGCTGCGGCTTGTCGCCGTCGATGATCGTGACCTGATGACCAAGCGGCCGGAGTTGCTTCTCGGCGAAGTCGCGCATGGTGCGCGGTGCCTCGTAGTTATTCGGGTCCTCGACGACCATGATGACGATGTTCGAGGCTTGGGAAGCTGTGATGAGGCAGCAAAGCAGCGCGAGGGCGAAAAGGATGTGTTTCATGAAGCGTGACGGACGGTTGCAACCCGACTCTTCTGTAAGGGCTGAAATGCTCAACCAAACAGCGCTTTGACCGGCAGGCCGCGATCAGTAATCGGCACGGGGCGATCACCGTCGTAGAGTTCCTTGGAGGGATGGATGCCGAGATCGGCGAGGATGCTGGCGAAGAGATCCGGCACGCTGCATGGGTTCTTCAACGGCGTCTTGGAAAGCTCGTCCGTTACCCCCCATGCACCGCAGTGCTTCAAACCGCCACCCGCCAGCACAACGCTGAACGCACTGCCCTGATGCCCACGTCCGCCGCCGCCATCGAAGGCAGAGGGACGACCGAACTCCGTGTTCACGACGATCAGCGTCTTATCGAGCAGGCCGTGGGCCTTGAGATCGATGATGAGTGTACTGAGCGCTTGATCGAGATCTTGAATGAGGACGTGCTGTTTGAGCTGGCCCTGGTTGTGCGTGTCCCATCCGGTACCGTTGACGAAGTTCAAATTGTGCGAAACCTCAATGAAGCGCACCCCGCGCTGAATGAGCCGACGCGCAAGCAAGCAGCGCTGACCGAACTCACTTCCATAAGCCGTGCGCAGTTCACCTTTCTCGGACTTCAGATTGAAGACCTCCATGAACTCGGGACCGGCGAGCGCGAGGCTCTCCTGCATCGCGGTGTCGTATTCGTTGAGGATGGGACTGGAGCGCAGTTCCTTCGCGCTTTGGCGCATGGTGCCGAGCAACTGCTCGCGGCGGCTCTGGCGCGGATCGAGGATGTGCTCCGGGCGCTTCAAACCGGCTGGCCCAGCATCGGTATCGAGCAAGTAGAGGAACCCCGCCTTCGCGCCCAGGAAACCAGGGCCACGAGAGAAGTTCGGATAACCAATGAGCACATACGCGGGCACGCCTTCGGCGGCGGCACCGCGTTCACTGGCGATCATGGAGCCGAGCGAGGGATACACCGTGGTGCCGCTGACATTGCGGCCCGTGTGCATGCGGTTCGAGGCGGCGGCGTGTTCGTCGATGACGTCATGATTCACCGTCCTCATCGCGGTGATGTGCTCCATGAGCTTGGCGCAGCGTGAGAGATGTTCCGTGACCTTCACACCCGGCACGGAGGTCTCGATGCTCGGGTAGTAGCTGCCCGCCTTCTTTGCCTTCGGATCACCGAGCGTCTTCGGGTCCCAGGTATCGACCTGCGCGGCTCCACCGCCGAGCCAGATGTGGATGACATGCTCCGCCTTGCCCATGGGGAAATGCGCCACATGCGCGGCCTCTTTGGCGAGCAAGGCGATGTCCGCATGAGATGCGACACCAGCGGCGCCAGCGAGTTTGAGTAGGGAACGTCTTTTCATGATGAAATCAGCGGTTGAAAGGGGTCACGGCAGATGCACGAACTCCGGTGAGTTCAGCACGGCCCAGGTCATGTCTTCGAGGCACTCGCGCCATTCGGCGCGAAGGGCGGTGGTGGGTGGGTCTCCTTCGCGGGCGCGTTTTTCCATCTCGATCTTGATGCTGTTGGCTCCGGCGGAGAGATGGTTCGACCACGCGACATACTTCAACGGCGGGCGCACGATGGGCGGTGGTCGTTGGCCCTTGGGGATGATGCGTTCAGCGAATCCGGGGCTCAGCATCTTCGCAAACGTGGCGCGTTCTTCGCTGGTCGGGCGACGCGTGAGCAGGCGGAGGAAGAGTTGCTCGATGAGTTGATCGGCGGTGATGTCCTTCTGCATGGCGAGCGCGGTGAGGCTGCCTTTTTCACTCAGCGTGGTGACCCAGCGGCCCAACATGCCGTTGGCGAGAATGGCGGGCTGGCGCACGTTCGCGGCGGTCTCGCGCACGCTTTTCGGGTCCTGACGCGAGGAGCGCCAGCCGAAGTTTTCCAGCACATCGACGATGGCCTGCGCCTTCGGGATGGCGAGGCTGGGGCGGTCGCGCTCGTTCGAGAGGGAGGTGAATTCCCACGCTCGACGCGGATGACCGAGGCTGATCATCGCGCTTTGCGACTGCGTGCCGTCGTTGTCCATCGTCAGCTCCTCGGAGTCGAGATCCTTGCCCACGGCGGCAAAGAGCGAGTCCACGATTTGTTCGGCGGTCATGCGGCGTGGCAGCGGCGCGGCGAAATCCGGCGTGGTGCCGGGCTGAAGCGGGCGCGTCTCGCGCTGGTAGGCCTCGGAGGTGAGAATGAGGCGCTGCAGGTGCTTCATGTCGTAGTTGTGCGCGACGAACTCACGCGCCAGCCACTCCAGCAGCTCGGGATGCGTGGGCTTTGAGGCCTCCCAGTCATCCACCGGCTCCACAAAGCCGCGTCCCATGAGCTGCTTCCAGATGCGGTTCACGATCACCTGCGCGAAGCGCTCATTCTGCGGCGACGTGATGAGCGCGGCGAGCTGCTCGCGGCTGTCATCCTTCTTCGGCGCGGCGGCGCTTTGCCCTGCGGCCAGCAGTTTCTTTTCAAACAACGCCGGCCACGCTGGCGCGATGACATCGCCGGGCTTCAGCGTGATCGGGATGAGCGGTTTGCGTCCGGCGAAGGTCGTCATCGGCACCGAGGAGGTCGCGGGCAGTGTGATCGCCTTGCGGTTCAGCATGGCGGCCATTTCAAAGAGGTCGCGTTGCTTCGACTGATGATACGGCGAGTCATGGCAGCGTGCGCAGGTCATCTCCTGGCCGAGGAAGGCGGTGCTGAGGATGTGCGCCTTCGCGGCCATCGGCACATCGTTTTCCGCCGCCATCGAGAAGCCCGCAGGCCCGCCCGCGAGCACGCCGCCCTCCATGCGCACGAGCTCGGTGACGAAGCGATCCATCGGCAGATTGTCGCTCAGCGCCTCATGAATCCAGAAACGGAAGGGGCCGGAGTTGTTCAGGCTTGGCTTGAGGATGTTCGGATTCTCCGCCAGCACATCCTGCCAATACGCCGTCCAGTGATCCGCCCAGCGCGTGTCTTTGAGCAGACGATCCACGGCACGCTCACGACGCTGAGGTGAGTCCTCGGCGAGGAATGATTCGATCTCCTCCGCGCTCGGCACCACGCCCACGGTGTCGAGCGTGACGCGGCGCAGGAACTCCAGATCTTCGGTCAGCGCGGTCGGCTCGATCTTCTGGCTAGCGCTGGCAAAGCTCGCGCCCTGCGTGATCCAGTCGGCGAGCAGCTTGCGCTGTGCATCGCTGAGTGGGTCGCCCTTCGGCGGCATGATTTCATCGCCCGCGTCAGGATGAACCAGCGAGATGAGCTGACTCTCCGCAGGCTTGCCAGGAACGATGGCTGGCTTGCCCGATTCACCGCCTTGCTGCGCGGCTTCGAGCGTGTTCAGGCGCAGACCACCCTTCGCCTTCTCTTCATGACAACGGAAGCAA